>NZ_JAVREQ010000010.1:0-190230 GCF_031845485.1 Streptomyces hazeniae | reverse complement strand
CTCTCCCCCCTCGCCGACCCCGACTCCGACGTCTCCGCCGCCCGCCCCGGAGACCTTCCGGCTGGAACGGCTCGGCTGGGACACCGCCCGGCCCGGCCCTCGCGGGGACGCCCCCACCTTCCGCGCCGGAGCGAGCAGTTGGCTGTGGCAGCGCTACGGCGGCGTTGGCGTCCCCGCCCCCTCGTCGGTGACCGTCGACCTCAACCGCAGCTGCACCTCGTACGACGCCCTGGCCCGCGTCGACCGGCTCACGCTCACCGACCGTGCGGTGCGCTTCGCCGTGTTCGGTGACGGGTCACGCCTGTGGCAGTCGCAGCCGGTCCGGCGCGGCGCCGCGCCGGTACCCGTCCGGGTGGCGCTGACCGGGGTGCGGACGGTACGGCTGGTGGTGCAGCCCGTGAGCCCGCAGGGCCCGGCCGACCGCCTGCTGCTCGCCGACTGGGCGGACGCGCGGATCAGCTGCCGTTGACCGTACGGCCCGCCGGGCGCGGAACGGCGGTGTGGTCGGGGGCCTGGGAGCCGTCGCCCGCGCCGGCGAGTGCGTCCAGCAGCCGTACGGCCTCGTGCACCTCCAGCGCCGGACCGCCGTGCCCGCTGCCGTTCGCCGCGGCCGCCCGCGCCCGCACCCACGCGTCCTCACGCCGTTCGGGCACGCTCGCGGGCAGTGCGCCGCGCATCGCCCGCCCCGCGTCCGCGAGGCGCAGCGCCTCGGCGGGATGCCCGGCCTGCACGGCGATCACCGCCGCGTCCAGCAGCACGTGGGCCACCAGCGCCTCGGGTGCGGTGCCGCGCTCCACGAGCCGCAGCGCATCCCCCACCTCCGCCAGGGCCTGCCGGGCCCTCCCGGCGAGGGAGGTGATCCGTGCCCCGAGCGAACCGACGGCGATGGACAGCACGTCGGGCGGCGAGCCGTGGCAGGCGTACGCGCGGGTCTGCTCCCACAGCGCGCGCCCGCGCTCCGCGTCGCCGCGCTCCAGGGCCAGCAGGGTGCGCACCAGCGAGGCGTACGTGCGGGCGTCGGCGACGCCGAGGCGTTCGCCCTCCTCCTCGGCGCGCAGCGTCATCTTCTCCGCCTGTCCGCTGTCTCCCTGCCGGTACCAGGTCTCGGCGATGCGGGCGAGCAGGAACGGCATCTCCAGGAAGGCGCCGAGTTCCTGCGCGTACCGCAGCGCGGTCTCGAACTCGGCGCGGGCCCGCTCGTAGTGCCCGCGCGCCGTCTCGATCTCGGCGCGGAGCCCGCAGACCTGCCCCAGCAGCCAGCGGTCGCCGGTCGTCCCGGACAGCGCGTCGATCTCGGCGAGGTCGGCGGCGGCGCGTTCGAACCCGCCGGGGGTGTCGAAGCGGAGGTGCGCCCGGAAGAGAAGCACGATCCCGAGCTCCCACGGCCCGGCCAGCGCACGGCAGTTGGCGACGCTCACGTCCATCAGCGGCAGCACGGCCTGCGGTCCGCCCTCCAGATACGCGGAGAACGACCACAGCAGGCCCGGGAACCGGGTGCTCTCGGGGGTGGGTGCGCTGAAGGTCTCCAGCAGTTCGCGGGCGACGCGCAGGAACTCCTCGGTGAGCAGGCGTTCCTGGCCGTACTGCTCGTGCATGAGGAAGTAGCGGAGCAGCTGGAACTCGCGGTACGCGACCTCCTGCCACGCCTCGCGCGCCGCCCGTTCGTCCGGGAGCAGCGCCAGCACGCGGTCCACCCAGGCGGCGCCCTCGTCGCGGTAGTTGCGCAGCCACCAGAACCAGCCCATGCCGCGCACCAGTGCGGTGGCGGCCTCGGCGTCGTCCTGGCGCCGCACGCGGTCGAGTGCGGCGCGGATGTTGTCGAGGTCGGCCTCCATGCGCGGCAGCCAGGCCAGTTGTTCGGCGGAGCGCAGGCGGGGCTCGGCGGCGGTGACGAACCGCAGAATCTGCTCGGTGTGCCGGGCCGCAGCCCGCGCCCGTTCGGCCGGGTGCTCGGCCGCCCGCTCCTTGGCGTACTCGTGGATGGTCTCCAGCATGCGGTAGCGCACGCCGGTCTGGGCGGCGGACCGTGGACGGTCGGCGATCAGGATGGACTTGTCCACGAGCGCGGCCAGCACCTCGTACACGGCGCTCTCCGGCACGGGGACGTCCTCCTCGCCCGCGCAGACGTACTCGGCGGCGGAGAGGGTGCAGCCTCCGGAGAAGACGGAGATGCGTCGCAGGACCGTGCGTTCCCGCGCGTCCAGCAGGTCCCAGGACCAGTCGACGACGGCCCGCAGCGTCTGCTGCCAGGGCAGTACCGTACGGCTGCCGCTGGTCAGCAGGCGGAAGCGGTCGTCCAGCCGGTCGGCGATCTGCCGTGGCGTCAGCGACCGCAGCCGGGCGGCGGCCAGTTCGATGGCGAGCGGCAGCCCGTCCAGGCGGCGGCAGATCTCCTCCACGGCGGCCCGGTCCTGCGCGGACGCGGCCGGTGTGAAGTCCGGCCGTACGTCGGCGCCGCGCTCGGCGAAGAGCCGGTGCGCGGGGACCGGCGGCAGCGGCTCCACCGGCCGTACGGTCTCTCCCGGCACGCCCAGCGGCTCGCGGCTGGTGGCCAGCACGGTGAGGCCGGGGCAGTGGGCGAGAAGCGTCTCGGCGAGCGCGGCGGCCGCGGCCACGACGTGTTCGCAGTTGTCGAGAACGAGCAGCAGGCGGCGGTGCGCGCAGTGTTCGAGCAGCCGGGCGGTGGCGTCGGCGGGCTGGGTCTCGTGGCCCGACGCGGTGCGGCTGCCCTCGAGGGTGCCCGCGAACAGCGTCGTCTCGCGCCGCCCGAGCCCGCTGAGCACGGCTCCGGGGACGGCGGCGGGCTGGTCCAGCGGGGCCAGTTCGACGAGCCAGGCACCGTCCGGGTAGGGGTCGCCGTCCGGGGAGGACGCGCCGTCCGGATGCTGCGTGCCGTCGTCGTCGGCGAGGGTGCGGAGGGCCGCGGCCGCCGACTGCTCCGCCAGCCGGGTCTTGCCCGAACCGCCCGGGCCGGTCAGGGTGACCAGCCGGGAGCGTCGCAGGTCCGCGCGGAGGGTGTCGAGGTCGGACTCACGGCCGACGAAGCTGGTCAGGCGAGCGCGGAGATTGCCCCGTGGTCGCCGTGGGCGCGGTTCCTCGTGCGGCGCCGGGGCCCGTCGCGGCGCGCCCGCGGACGCGCCCGGCCGGGCGTTCTCCGTGCCCTGGGGGGAGCCGCCGGTTCCCAGCAGTTCCGCGTGCAGGGCGCGCAGTTCCCCGCCCGGGTCGACACCGAGCCGGTCGGCGATGTCCCGCCGCACCGTGGCGTACGCCTCCAGTGCCTCGGCCGTCCGCCCCGCGTCCCGGAGCGCCCGCAGGTGCAGGGCCTGCAGCGGCTCGTCCAGCGGCGACGCGACGGCGAGCTCACGGATCTCCGGCAGCACGTGCTCGGCCCGGCCGAGGGCCAGGTCGGCGGCGATGCGGTGCTGTACGGCGGTCCGGCGCAGCGCTTCCGTACGGGCCGCGGCGGACGTCGCGTCCGGCAGGTCGACGAGCGCGGGCCCGCGCCACAGGGCGAGGGCCTCGCGCAGCAGCTCGGCGGCGGCGCCGGCGTCGCCGCCCCCTTCCAGTGCACGGCGGCCCTCGTGGGCCAGGCGCTCGAAACGGTGCAGGTCGACGTCGTCCGGGCGGACGTCCAGCCGGTAGCCACCGGGCAGCGACAGCACCGCGTTCCTGCCGAGGACCCGGCGCAGCCGGCCGACCAGCGCCTGGAGCGCGGCGGGCGCGTCCGCGGGGTGGGTGTCCGCGTCGCCCCACACCTCGCCGATCAGCACCTCGACGGGCACGGCGGGCGAGGGGGCCTCCCCGGCGCGGAGCGCGAGGGCCGCGAGCAGCGCCCGGAGCCGGGTGCCGCCCAGCGGGAGCGGGGCCCCGTCGGGGTCCCGCACCTCCGTCGCGCCCAGGATCAGATACCGCACGGTCCCCATTGTCACTGCCCCCCGCCTGGCGTGCCCTGCAATTTCACGGTACGTGACGCGCCGCCGCGCGCCTTCCCCGCCGCGGTGCCGCGCAGGCCGCCGTTCCGGCGGGGGCCCGGTCTCGGTGCCCGTCCGGCCCGGCGCCCCGACGCGCGTGCCCGCCGTCGCGGCGGCGCACCGGCCGGGGGCCGGGCGCGCCCGGTCCCGCGAGAGGCCGCCGGGCGGCTGGAGCGAGGGAGGCGTCCTCCTCAGCCCCGGGCCGGTGAGGGCCGTGCCAGGCCCGCCCGGGCGTCACACTCCGGCGACCGACGGGACTGCCGCGCCGCAGCGGGAAGAGCCGGCACCCTGCGCCCTCACCGCACCGGTCACGCCCTTCGGCCGTGCCGAGGAGCCCGCACGGGCAACGCCTGCCTCCACCGCGGCGGCGGAAGGACCCGAGGGCGGGCGCGGCCCGGCCGCCGGGCGTCCGGTCCGCCGACAACGGCAGCGCCTCACTGCTGTCGAGCCCCGGAGCGGGTCAGAGCATGGGGCGGTCGGGGGTGGGGGTGACGACGGCGGTGGCGGCGCGCTGGCGGGGCGCGTCGGCGCCGGTCCAGCAGGTGCCGCGGCGGGCGATGAGGCGACGCAGCCAGATCTCCGTGGACACCAGGTCGGCCAGCCCGTCCAGCGGGACACGCTCGCCGTCGGCGGCGGCCCGGAGTGCGCGGCGGACGACGCGGGCCTCGATGAGTCCGGCCTCGGCCAGCAGGGGAGCGGTGAAGAGGTCGGCGAGCGGGTCTGCGGCGGCGCGGAGACCGGCACGCGCGGAGGCGTGCTGGCTGGCGTGCGAAGGGGCGCCCCACCCGGGGGGCACGTCGTGCACGCCGGCGCCCGCCAGCACCGCGCGCAGTACCGACGCGCGGGCGCCGGGCTTCACGCGGGCGGCCTCGGGAAGTTCGCGGCAGGCGCGCACGACCTGGTTGTCGTAGAAGGGCGCGTGCAGCCGCTGGTTGCGGATCTCGGCGGCCTGTTCGAGGACGCGGTGGTCGGCGGCCTGGCGGGCGAGTGCCGCGCGGGCGCGGCGTTCGCCGGGGCGTTCGACGATGGGCCGGACCCGTGCGGCGCCCTCCACCAGCAGGGAGACCTCGGCGAGGGCTTCGCCGGTTATCCAGCGGGCGGCCGGTCCGGGACGGCACCAGGTGAGGGCGGCCAGCGAGAGGTCCAGGGTGCTGGTGCCGCCGGTGCCGCGCGTCCCGGCGGACGAGGGGCCGCCGCGGGCGCGGGGGATGCCGGCGGCGGCGCCGGTGACGCGTCCTTCGCGGAGCTGGGCGGCGGCGGCCTCGACGCCCTCGCGGTAGGGGGTGCGGGCGAGGCGGCGTGCGGCACGGTAGACGGTGACGGGGACGAGTACGGAGCGACCCGCCCCCGGGACGGCGCCGGTTCCGTGCGCCGCCCGGGCCGGGTCGGCGGCGTCCGCTCCGTCGGCCCGGTCGCGTTCGGCGGCGCGTTGCGCGGCGCGGAGACCGGCGCGTTCGGCGCCTTCGGCGCGGGCCAGCGCGGCGACGGGCCGCAGCAGGTGGCGGCGTCTGCGGTCGAGCAGCAGGTCGGCGAGGCGCGCGGGGTGGGCGTCGAGGACCTGGCGGGCGCCGAGACCGACGAAGTGGTCGGCGCTGCCGGCGGCCAGGCGTCTGCGGTGCCGTTCGGCGGCGACGAGGGAGGGGCCCGGCTCGTCGGTGAGCGGCCCGCTCTCCAGGTCGGCGTACGGCAGGCACTCGTCGCCGCCGGTGACGACGATGTGGTGCAGGCGGGGGTTCTCGGCGAGGAGCCGGGCGCGTTCGATCTCGGCTGCGCGGCCTTCGGCCGCGCCGGCGGCGGTCAGGTCGTTGAACGTGACGGCCAGCAGGCGTTCCCCGGCCGACGCGCTACCGGTGCCGTGGACGGTGCCGGGCATGCCGGGCAGCCCGGCGGCGAGCAGCGCGAGCGTGGCGGACGCGGGGCCGCCGGACAGGTCGGCGCCGATGCCGGGCTCGGGGGCGCCGCGGGCGGCGCGCCGGTCGGCGGGGCCCATGCCGGGCACCGGGCCGGGGTCGCGTGGACCCGGGGGCGTGAAGTCGTGTTCGGAGGCGTGCCGGGGTGCCGCGAGCCGGGCGCGTACGGCCGCGACCAGCGCGTCGCGCACCCCGGCGACGGCGAGGTCGGGGTCGAGCGGCGGCGGGGCGGAGACGGCGAGCGAGGCGGTGGGTTCGTAGCCGACGATCTCGCGGCTGCTCTCGCGCAGGACCAGCGCGTGGCCGGGGGGCACGCGTCGCACGCCTGCGTACGGGGTGCCGTCGCCGAGTGCCTCGGGTGCGTCGGGGCAGGCGAGAAGCGCGGCGAGGTGGGAGATGTCGAGTTCGGCCTCGATGAGGTCGGCGAGCGGGAGGGCGGCGGTGGCGTAGGCGGTGCCGCCCGCCCAGGGGGCGTGGAACACCGGCCGCGCGCCGGCCAGGTCGGCGGGGACGGTGGTGCGCCGTCCGATGCGGACGACGACGGTGTAGCTGCCGGGCCAGGCCGTCAGGTGGCGCAGCGCGCCGCCGCGCGCGGTGTACAGGCCGGCCCGCAGCTCCTCGTCACCGGCGCCGCAACTGCCCAGCACCGCGAGGCGGTTGCCGCCGTCGCCGTGCACGACGCGGACCTCGTCGGGTCTCCAGTCGCCGACCGCCCACAGCGGATCGCTCTCGCCCGGTCCGCCCCACAGCAGTTGCCCGCCGACGGGGCGTACCGTTTCGCCGCTCACCTCGCCGGGGACACCGGCGAGCCCTCCGTACGCCCCGGCAGGACCGTACGCGGTCCCCGTCCCGTGACCGCCGGAACCGTACGACCCGCCTGGTCCGTAGCCGCCGGAGCCGTGGCCCGCGTGGCCGTAGCCGCCCTGGCCGTACGCTCCCGCTCCCGTGGGGCCCGGGACGCCCGCGGGGCGCACCGCAGGGCTGTTCCAGCCCACCAACCACCGCATGGCCGCCCGCCTCCGCCCGTCAGGTCCAAGCTCGAACAGGTCCGCAGGCTCGCAACGTTCAAGAATCCGGTGCTGCTGCCAGCCGCTTGTAGCGACCATGCTGCCACGCCTCGGGCGCATCGGAGGGGGATGGGGGGCGCACGTTTGCGTGACGTGCACCGCTCGCGCGCCCACCGGCGTGGGGGCGGCGGGTGGAATATGCCGGGGGAGTCGACCGGTGTCATTTCGGCCAGATTGTCGGCCCGGGAGGCACCCACCGCCCCCCGGACCGCGCCGCCGCCCGCGGGGAATGGGGTCGGCGGTCTCCCCGGCCCACCGGTGCAGAGCGGCGGGCCGACCCACGCGGGACCCATGGAAGCGCTTCCGGGCCTCCCGCCCAAGGCGCACGGGCGGGCGCACGGCCACACTCCGGGAGCACGTGACGGGTGCGTGCCCGGGGCCGTGCGCCACGGGCACGAATCCGCCAACCGCCGCCGCTCCTCTTAACGGTAGGGATGCGGCGAACTACTGTGGGTGCAGTACTTTCCCGCGCCACGGCGTGGCGGGAGTCCCCGGCCCGCCCGGCGAACCGGTCGGCGCGGGCGGGGAGTTCCGCGTGCGCCGGAAGCGCGGCCGTCGCTGTGTCAGGGGTGCCGCATGTCCAGGGAGCAACGCGGGCCGAACGATAAGCTCGGCACCGTACTCACCCTCGCCGGGATCAGCAACGCCGGACTCGCCCGCAGGGTCAACGACCTGGGCGCACAGCGGGGTCTGACGCTCCGCTACGACAAGACGTCGGTGGCGCGGTGGGTGTCGAAGGGCATGGTGCCGCAGGGCGTCGCGCCGCACCTCATCGCCGCGGCGATAGGCAGCAAGCTGGGCCGGCCGGTGCCGCTGCACGAGATCGGGCTCGCCGTGTCCGACCCGGCGCCCGAGGTCGGGCTGGCCTTCCCGCGCGACGTGCGCGACGCCGTGAAGTCCGCGACCGATCTGTACCGCCTCGACCTGGGCAACCGGCGCGGCGGCGGCATCTGGCAGACGCTCGCCGGTTCCTTCGCGGTCAGCGCGTACGCCACCCCCACCTCGCGGTGGCTGATCACGCCCGCCGACAGTTCGGTGGCACGTGAGCCCGCCGAGACCGCACAGACCGCCGACGCGGCAGCGGGCCGCGAGGACCCGTCCGCCCCACGGCAGGATGCCGCGGGTCAGGGCGCCGCCGCGGCCGCCGCGTCGCTCCGGGTCGGCCACACGGACGTCGCCAAGCTGCGCGAGGCCGCCGAGGAGGCACGTCGCTGGGACTCCAAGTACGGCGGCGGCGACTGGCGTTCGTCGATGGTCCCGGAGTGCCTGCGGGTGGACGCCGCCCCGCTGCTGCTCGGCGCCTACTCCGACGAGGTCGGCCGTGCACTGTTCGGCGCCACCGCCGAACTCACCCGCCTCGCCGGGTGGATGGCCTTCGACACCGGCCAGCAGGAAGCCGCCCAGCGCTACTACATCCAGGCGCTGCGCCTGGCCCGCGCCGCCGCGGACGTGCCGCTCGGCGGGTACGTGCTGGCGTCCATGTCGCTGCAGGCCACCTACCGGGGTTTCGCCGACGAGGGCGTGGATCTCGCGCAGGCCGCCGTCGAACGCAACCGCGGTCTGGCCACCGCGCGCGCCATGAGCTTCTTCCGGCTGGTGGAGGCCCGCGCGCTGGCCAAGTCCGGCGACGCGCAGGCGTGCGAGGCGGCGATCACCGCGGCGGAGGGCTGGCTGGAGCGCGCGCGGCCGGGCGACGCCGACCCCTCCTGGCTGGACTTCTACTCCTACGACCGGCTCGCCGCCGACGCCGCCGAGTGCTACCGCGACCTGAACGCCCCGCGCCAGGTCCGCCGTTTCACCGAGCAGGCGCTGTCCCGGCCGACGGAGGAGTTCGTGCGCTCGCACGGCTTACGGCTGGTGGTGTCCGCCGTCGCCGAGCTGGAGTCCGGCAACCTGGACGCGGCCTGCGCGGCGGGCACACTCGCCGTCGAGGTCGCGGGCCGCATCTCCTCCGCCCGCACCACCGAGTACGTGCGCGACCTGCTGCACCGTCTGGAGCCGTACGGCGACGAGCCCCGGGTCGCGGAGCTGCGCGAACGGGCGCGTCCCCTGCTCAAGACCCCGGCGTGACGGGGCCGGGGACCCCGCCGTGACGTCCGGGCGCCGCCCCGCGGGCCACCCCGACCGCCCCGCGGGCCACCCCGGCCGCCCCGCGGACCCCCTTCGCCGCCGTCCGCCCCCCTGCCGCACGCATCAATTCCGCCCCCACCGGTCATGATGAGAAGCGTGTCGTCCCCGGAGAACCTCGCGCCCGCCCAGCCCCGCGGCGCCGTCCTGGACTGCGACGTGCTGGTCGTCGGCGCCGGCATCGTCGGCCTCTCGACCGCGTACGCCGTCACCCGCGCCGCGCCCGGAACGCGCGTGGTCGTGCTGGAGAAGGAGGGCGCCCCGGCCCTGCACCAGACGGGCCGCAACAGCGGCGTGATCCACAGCGGGATCTACTACCGGCCCGGCTCGCTGAAGGCCCGCTATGCCACCGGGGGCGCGGCGGAGCTGGTGAAGTTCTGCGCCGCGCACGACGTGCCGCACGAGGTGACCGGCAAGCTGATCGTCGCCGTCGACCGGAGCGAGCTGCCGCGACTGCACGCGCTGGTGCAGCGCGGCCGTGAGAACGGCATCCCGGTGCGCGAGCTGGGCCCGGCGCAGCTCCGGGAGTACGAGCCGCACGTCCGCGGCGTGGCCGCCATCCACGTCGGCACCACCGGCGTCTGCGACTTCACCGCCGTCGCCCGTACCCTCGGCCGCCTGGCGGAGGAGGGCGGCGCGGCCCTCCGGTACGGCGCGGAGGTCGCCGCGGTCGACCGGCGGGCGGGACGCGGCGTGGCCGTGCGTACGGCCGACGGCTCGGTGCTGCGCGCGCGGGCGCTGGTCAACTGCGCGGGTCTGCACTGCGACCGCGTCGCCCGGCTCGCCGGCGACGAGCCGGGCATGCGGATCGTCCCCTTCCGCGGCGAGTACTTCGCACTGGCCGAGGAGCGGGCGGACCTGGTGCGCGGCCTGGTGTACCCGGTGCCGGACCCGGCGTTCCCGTTCCTGGGCGTGCACCTGACCCGCGGCATCGACGGCGGGGTGCACATCGGGCCCAACGCCGTACCGGCCCTCGCCCGCGAGGGCTACGCCCCGACGACGCTGCGGCCGCGCGAGCTGGCCGGCGTGCTGGCCTACCCGGGGGCCTGGCACCTCGCACGCCGGCACTGGCGGTACG
Source organism: Streptomyces hazeniae (assembly GCF_031845485.1). Lineage (NCBI taxonomy): Bacteria > Bacillati > Actinomycetota > Actinomycetes > Kitasatosporales > Streptomycetaceae > Streptomyces > Streptomyces hazeniae. The sequence continues at coordinate 180,077 of NZ_JAVREQ010000010.1, read as the reverse complement.
GCGCGGGCGAGGTGCACCGTTCGCTGTCGCGCCACGCCTTCACGGCGGCGGTGCGGCGGCTGCTGCCCGAGGTGACGTCCGGCGACCTGCGCCCCGCGCCCGCGGGCGTACGGGCCCAGGCGGTGCTGCCGGACGGCACGCTTGTGGACGACTTCCTCTTCGCCGAGTCGCCGCACACGGTGCACGTGCTCAACGCCCCGTCCCCGGCGGCGACGGCCTCGCTGCCGATCGGGCGCGAGGTCGCCGCACGGGTGCTGGCCGCGATGGCCCACTGACGTGCCGGCCCGGCCCGGCACGACCTCTACCTGGACTTCGGCTTCGTCCTGGGCTTCGTCTCGGTGGCCGGCTTCGACGTGGACTTCGGCTTGGACGTGGACGGCTTGAACGTGGACTTCCCGGAGTCCTCGTCCGACGAGTCGCTGTCCGAGGAGGCACTGCTGGAGGGGGTGCCGGACGGGGTGAGGGAGGGCGTACCGGACGGGGTGGGGGCAGGGGTGCTGGAGGAGGTGCTCCCCTCCTTGCTCTTGCGGCCGTCGCCGGAATCGTCGGAAGTGCAGGCGGCCATCGACACCAGAGCGGTGGCGGTGGCCGCGAGCAGGGCGGTGCGGCGGAGCGTTCTCTTCGTGCGCGGCATGTGTCCCCCCGTGGGCTCGGTCGTGCGACCGCCCGATCCCCGCCGGGCGCGGACGTGAGCGTACGACGGCCCGTGCCGTCGTTGGCGCGCCCATGACCAACGGGCACAGGACTGTGGCGCTGCTGGTACGGCCTTGGTACGCAAGCGGCGCCCGGGCCGCTCCCCCGTCGCACCCGCGCCGCACCCGCGCCGCACCCGCGCCTCCACCTGCCCTCGGGCCGACCTCCGGGGCGCCCGTAGAATCGGACGCACTGTGTCCGACAACGCCTCCACCCCAGCTCAGCCCGCCCGCCCGGCCGCCGAGGAGCGGTCCCGCACACCCATGTTCGCGCCCGGCGCCGGACCGGCCGCCGACCCCGCCGGCTCGCACCACGAGCGCCGCATCCGCAGCTTCCAGCCGCGCCGCAGCCGCGTCACCCACGGCCAGCGCAAGGCGCTGGAACGGATGTGGCCCCACTGGGGCGTGGACGTGGACGGCCTGTCCCGGCTCGACCTGGACGCCCTCTTCGACTCGCTGCCCGCCGGGTCGCCGGTGGTCTGCGAGATCGGCTTCGGCATGGGCGAGGCGACGGCGCAGATGGCCGCGGACGATCCGGCGACCGGCATTCTGGCGGTCGACGTGCACACCCCCGGCCAGGGCAACCTGCTGCGGCTGGCGGAGCGGAACGACCTCGTCAACATCCGTGTGGCCAACGGCGACGCGATCATCCTGCTGCGCGAGATGCTGGCGCCCGACTCGCTGTCCGGGCTCCGCCTGTACTTCCCGGACCCCTGGCCGAAGAAGCGGCACCACAAGCGGCGCATCGTGCAGCCCGAGTTCCTCGACCTGGCCGCCGTGCCGCTGCGTCCCGGCGCGCTGGTGCACCTGGCGACGGACTGGGAGCCGTACGCGGAGCAGATGCTGGAGGTCCTCACCGCGCATCCGGCGTACGAGAACGCCTCGGCGGGCGGCGGTTTCGCCGAACCGCGCCCCTCGGTGCGGCCGATGACCCGCTTCGAGCGGCAGGGTCTGCACAAGGGCCACATGGTGCGCGACCTCCTGTTCCGCCGCGTCTGACTCCCTCCGGGGCGCCACGGTGGTTGCCGCGGCCACGCATACGCCGCCACCGACGTACGGACGTTCCCCGCCCCGCCCGCACCCCTATTACTGTCGTACACGTGCATGACGAGGCCGCGCCGCAGGCGCCACCGCAGACGGAAGCCCCTCCGGCGCCCGCCCCGACGGCGGCCCCGGAGGCGTGCGCGGCCCCGGAGCCCTACGCGGCGCCCACCGACGACGGCGCGCAGCCGCGGTTCCCCGCGATGCCGGCGTCCGAGGCCGACTGGCGCTACCGCCCGCCGCGCACCCCGTCCTGGTGGCATCGCCACGCGCGGACGCTACGGCTGCTCGCGGTCGCCGGTGTCCTGGTGCTGTGCGGGGTGGTGATCCTCGCGCTGGTGCGGGAGCAGACCGGCACGGACGGGCTGCTCGTCGGCCTGCTGCTGGCACTGCTGCCGGTGCCGCTGCTGGTCGCGGCGTTCCGCTGGGTCGACGGGGTCGAGCCCAAGCCGTGGAGCCAGCACGTCTTCGTCTTCGGCTGGGGCGCCTGCGCGGCGACCCTCATCGCGCTGCTCGCGAACACCTTCACCACGGCCTGGCTGGCCGGGTCGATCGCCGGGTCGGCCTCCGAGGCGGACCTGCTGGGCGCGGCCGTCGTCGCGCCGGTCGTGGAGGAGGTCGCCAAGGCGATCCCCGTGGTGCTCCTCTTCTTCTTCCGGCGGCGGTACTTCACGGGCGTGGTGTCCGGCATCGCCGTCGCCGGCCTGACCGCGGCCGGCTTCGCCTTCACCGAGAACGTGCTGTACCTGGGCCGCGCGTACGGCGGGGACGACACCGGCATGCCCTACGAGGCGGGCGCCTCCGCGACGGCCGCCACGTTCGTCGCGCGCATCCTCATGTCGCCGTTCGCGCATCCGCTGTTCACCGGCCTCACCGGGGTGGCGTTCGGCATCGCCGCCGCGCTGCCGCACCGGCGGCGACGCTGGCGTGCGCCGGTCGGGCTCGCCGGACTGCTGACGGCGATCCTGCTGCACGCCATCTGGAACGGCGCGGCCTCGCAGGCCTCGCTCACCTTCCTCTTCGTCTACGCCCTGTTCATGCTGCCCGTGCTGGGCACCCTGATCTGGCTGGCCGTGTGGTCACGTCTCGGCGAACTGCGCACCGTGCGCGAGTCGCTGCGGACGTACGTCGCCGCGGGCTGGCTCGCCCCCTCGGAAGCCTGGGCGCTGGGCACCGCGCGGGCCCGCAGCCTCGCCCGCGACGTGGCCCGCCAGGGCCGCGGCCCGGACGCGGCCCGGACGGTCGCCGAGTACCAGCACTTCGCCACGTCGCTGGCGCTGCTGCGCGCCCGCGCCGAACGCGGCATCGCCGTCAGCGACTTCCACGCCCGCGAGCAGGAGCTTCTCCACCACCTGTGGACCCGCCGGGCGACGGCCGCGCCGCCGACGCAGCGCGCCGCGGCGTCGCTGTCCCGCCCGGCGCCTCCGCCCCGGCTCCCGGGCCCGCCCGGCCCGTACGGCCCGCCGCCCGGTTTCCACCGGCCCCCGGGACCGTACGGGCCCGGGCCGGGTCAGGGGCCTGGACCTGGCCAGGGGCCTGGCCAGGGGCCTGGTCCGGGGCCGTACGCGCCGCCGCCGGGGCCGGGTCCGTACGGAACCCGCTGACGTTCATCCCGGGCGGCGGGCCTGCCGCCGCCCCCTGGTCTCAACGGGCCGCGGCAGGACCGCCGTCCAGCCGTACCGGGAAGGACTGGAGGTCGTTCTGGGTGAGCACCGGCTGGTTGCGGATCTCCTCGACCGGGACGGCGAGCGCCAGGGCGGGGAAGCGCGCGAACAGCGCCGGCAGGGCGATGGCCGCCTCCAGACGGGAGAGGGCGGCGCCGGGGCAGATGTGCGGGCCGTGGCCGAAGGTCATGTGGCGGATCGGCGTGGGCCGGGTGATGTCGAACGCGTCGGCGTCCTCGCCGTGCTGCGCGGTGTCCCGCCCGATGGCCCGGTAGGAGATCACCACGCCGTCGCCCTCGGGGACGACCTGGTCGCCGACCTGAATGTCCTCCGTCGCGAAGCGCATCAGCAGGTGGGTGGTCGGGGTGTCCCAGCGCAGGGTCTCCTCGACGACCGTGTCCCAGCCGATCTCGCCGTCCAGCACCATGCGGAGCTGGTCGGGATGGGTGAGGAGGGCGCGGACGGCGTTGAGGATGAGGCCGATCGTGGTCTCGTGCCCGGCGGCGACCATGGCCTTGAGGTTGCCGACGACCTCCTCCTCCGTGAGGGGTTCGCCGCCCTCGTCGGCGAGAATCAGGGCGCTGGTCAGGTCGTCGGCCGGGCGGGCGGTCTTCTCCCGCACCATGTCGGCGAAGATGCCGTCCAGTTCGTCGATGGCGGCGAGGCGTTCGTCCTGCGGGGTGAGCATGGAGAAGAACGCGGTGTAGAGCTCGCGCAGCCTCGGGTGCAGGTCCGGGTCGACGCCCATCAGGTGGCTGATCACCGACATCGGCAGCGGGTGGGCGAAGACCGCCTTGAGGTCGACGGTCCGCCCGTCGGCGCCCTCTTCGGCGACGTCGTCCAGCAGGCGGGCGGTGATCTCCTCGATGGCCGGGCGGAGTTGCTCCAGCCGGCGCGGGGTGACGGCCTGCGCCGTCTTGGTGCGCAGCCTGCGGTGTTCGGCGCCGTCGACGGTGAACATGGAACGGCCCGCGTCGATCATGCCGATCAGCGGCCACTCGCGAGTGACCACCCCGGTGCGGAACAGCGTCCAGCGGTTGATGTCCTTGACCAGGCGCGGGTCGGTGAGCAGCCGCCGGGCCTCCGCGTGGTGCGTGACGGTCCACGCCGGGACGCCGAGCAACTCCATCCGGGTCAGCGGCCCTTCCTCCCGCAGCCGCCGGGTCTCCCCGTCGAGGTCGCCGACCATCGGGTCGAGGGCGAGGGGGCAACGGCCCTCGGCCGCTTCGCGGCTGTCGGTCGCGGGGGCCCCGGGCGCGGGGGTCCCGGTCGTTGGAGTCCCGGTCGTCGCCGGCGTCGTGTGGCTGCTCACGGTCTGCCTCCTACGGGCGGTGCGGGCGAGAAGTGGACGGGCAGTTCGGTCATGCCCCGCAGAAACGCAGAGGGCCGGCGGGTCAGGGAGTCGGCGGCCACGGACAGTTCGACGTCCGGCAGCCGGTCGAGCAGCACCTCGATGCCGCTCCGGGCGATGATCTCCGCGATCTCCCGTGCGGCGAAGGGACACTGGAACTCGCCGTGGCTGAACGAGAAGTGGGCGCTGTTGCCGTTCCGGAAGCCGTCGCCGCGGCCGTCCGCACCGCCGTATCCGTCGAGGTGCACCTTCGGGTCGAGGTTCGCCCCAGCGAGGCCGAGCAGCAGCATGTCCCCGGCGCCGATGTGGCGCCCGGCGAGCCAGGTGTCGCGGGCGGCCCAGCGCCCGGCGAGGATCTGGGTGGGGGTGTCCTCCCACAGCACCTCGTTCATGGCTTCGGCGACGCTGTGCCGACCACCGGTGAGGGAGGCGCTGAACCGGTCGTCGGTGAGCATCAGCCGCACCGAGTTGCCGATCCAGTCCGCGGTGGGCAGGTGGCCGGCGGCGGTGAGGGCCGTCAGGTCGAGGGCGTACTCGTCGTCCGTGAACGGCTCCGGGTGAGCCAGCATCCGGGACGCCACGTCGTCCCCGGGCACGGCCTGCTTGTCGGCGACCAGCTTGTACATCAGGCCGACGAACTCGCGGTAGGCGTCGAGCGCTTCCGGCCCGCCGTCGGCGAGGTCGCTCATCGTGCGGGTCAGGAGGGGCCCTTCGGCGTCCGGGAAACCGAAGATGCGGGCCAGCGCCAGGACGGGCAGCGGCTTCGCGTACTCGGCGACCAGCTCGGCCTCCCCGCGCCCGCAGAAGCCGTCGATGAGCCCGTCCGCCAGTTCCTCGCACCAGCCGCGGAGTTCGACGTGCTCCACGCCCTCCAGCGCCGGGTTCACCATGCGCAGGTGGCGCTGGTGCTCGGCACCGACCGTGTAGTAGACGGACGGCATCCGCTGCCCGATCATCGGCCGCAGCGGCCAGTCCTCGGGGAGCGTGTCCCACTGGTTCCACAGCCCCGAGTCCCGCGGGAACAGCAGCGGGTCGGCGGTGACCTGGTGCAGCTCGCGGTAGCCGACGACCAGCCAGGCCGGCACGTCGCCGGGGAGCATCACCGGCACCACCGGGCCGTGGTCGCGCCGCATCTCGCGGTAGAGGGCCGCGGGGTCGGTGTGGAAGCGCGGCCCGCTGAGCGGCACCGCCTCCCCCGGCGTCGGCCCGTCGGTGCTCCCGTGGCCGGTCACCGGGCAGCCGCCCGGGGCGGTGCCGTCCCCGGCCCCCGCCGTTGCGTCGCGCACGTCGTCGTCTCCCCGTTTCCGCGTACGGTCGTCGGGGCCCGACTCCGTGCGTGCGCCCGGCGTGCGTGTTCCGCACCCGCCGGTCCTCACGCCCCGTCACGGGCCCCTTCATTCGGTCACCGAACACCCTAGCGAGCCCCGTGTCGCGGGTCAGCGGGTTCGACTCAAGTCTCCGGCCCGTAACCCCCGTCGACGGCCCCCTCCGCGTCGCCGGCCGGGCCGTGACCCGACGGGGGCGGCGGGACCGGGCGCAGAGCGGCCGGCCCCCGGATCCGCCCGGGCGAGGGCCGGGACGGTCGGCCTCCAACCGTGACCAGACCCTTCAGGATGCACGTCCCGAAGGTCACCGCGAGGCCGCCTTCGGCCAGTGCGGACACCCACCAGCCGGCCTGCCACAGCCCGTACGCGGCGGGGGCGCCGGCGAGGGGCAACAGCACGACGAGGACCAGCAACAGCTTCGCCGTCCCGGTCTCGTTCTGCCCGGCACCGCGACGCTTCCTCCGCTCCGCTGCGACAGCGAGTGCGAACAACCCGCCCACCTGCCCCACCGCGAGCACCACGGCGGCCAGCACGTCGAGGACCTGGAGCACCATGACACCAGCGTGCGGGGTGCCCGGCTCCACCGCCTGAGTGCGCGTACTCACTTCCCGCCCGGGCGGACGGGCCACCGGCAGGGCGTGGCAGCAGCGTCGGGAGGCGTCAGGCGAGGGAGATCAGCGCGATGGAGGCGGCCGCCAGGGCCAGACCGAGGACCTGCGGGCGGGTCAGCCGCTCGCGCAGCACCGTGACCCCGAGCAGCACCGGGATCGCCGGGTACATGGCGGTCAGCACCACGGTCAGCGACAGCAGCTGCTCCCGGGTGGCGAGGGTGTAGAGCGTGATCGCGGACATGCCCAGCAGCCCGGCCCCGGAACACGCCCACACCAGGCGGGTCGGCATCCGCAGCCGCTGCGGCCGCCGTACGAAGAGGGGAACGAGCACGAGGATGGCCGCCGCGCGGTTCGCCAGCAGCGGCCAGAGGCCGGCCTCCGCGTCGATCTGCGCCAGCCCGACGAACTGCAGCGCGAAGCCGCCTCCCGCGAGGAGCCCGTCGGGAGCCCCGGCCGCGAACCCCCCGCGCCCCTCCCCCGGCGCGCCCTCCCGCTCGGCATCGCCGGTGCGGGAGACGAACCACAGCGCCGCCGGTGCGGCGGCGATCCCGCACCAGGCGACCGCCCCCGGACGGTCGCCCAGGAGCGCGACGCCCACCAGCACCGGCAGCGCCACGGCCGCCACGTCGCTGAGCGGCACCACCACGCTGAACTGCCCGCGGCTCATGCCGCGATAGACGGACGACACCCCGACGCCCGTGCCGATGCCGGAGAGTCCGCCCCAGGCCAGGTCGGCCCCGTCGACCACCGTGGCTGCTGCGGTGAAGGACGGTGCCAGGCACAGCATGAGCACCACACCGCCGAGCTGACCGAGGAGCGCGACCGCGGCGCTGTCGACCCGGCGGGCCAGCAGACCGCTGAGGAAGTGGGTCGTGCCGAAGAGGACGGCGGAGGCGAGCGCGAGCGCTTCACCCATCGCCGTCACCGCCTCCGCCGCGCAACGCAGGGTCCGGCCGTGGCGGACACGGCAGGAGCGGGTACCGCCGTGGCGGGTACGGCAGTCGTGACCGCCGGGGGCGCCGAAGACGAAGCGGTCGCAGCCGTCGCAGCGAACGCGGAGAACGCGATGACCGCGACGAACGCGACGAACGCGACGAACACGGTGGGGCCGCGGCCTGCCGCCACCGTGCGGCTACGCGGTGGCCCGCCCTCGAGTCCGGTGCACGTACCGGCTCGCCCCGTCCGTGCGCGCGCACGGACGGGGCGAGCGGAGCAACGGCGGCATGTCCGGGCGCCGCCTCGCCCGTCAGCTCAGCCAGCCCGCTTCCCGTGCGGCCTGCCACGCCTGCTCCTCCGCCTGGTCCGCGGCGACGTTCAGGGCCATGTCCTGCCCGTCGCCCTGGTTCGCGGCCTTGCCCGCGGCCTTCCACGCCTCCCGGGCGGCCTGGCGGGCGGCCAGCTCCGCGTCCTTGCGGCCCGCGTCCTTCGTCTCGACGAGCAGGTCCAGGCCGTACACCTCCATCACCGGCTGTGCCGCGCCACTCAGCACGGCCGCGTGGGCGGAGACCTCGCGGGCGTAGTCGGCCGCCTGCATCGGGTCGTCCGTGGTGGCGGCCCGCTCGGCGAAGTCCCGCGCGTGGTGCGGGTTCTCGCTGTGCCACTTCGCCGCGGGCGTGCCTCCGGGCGGGTCGCCGAGGATCATCTCGACCCGCTCGGCCGCCCGCGCCGCGCGACGGGCGTGGCACTCGGCGACGACCTGGTCGGCCTCGAACGCCCACAGCTGCTCGTCCATCTGCGTGCAGGTCGCGGTCGGCTGGATCGTGCGCGCCGGTTGCCCCGCCTGCGCAGCCTGTGCGCCGCCTGCCGTGCCGCCGAGCAGCAGCCCGCAGACCGCCACCGCCACCACCCCGCGGCCGATGCCCACCTTGCTCATGTCGTCCTCGCCTTCGCCCGGAACTCCGCCCGTCCGGGCGGCGGGCCCCGGCCTCTCCGGGTGCCCGCCGACGACCTTCCGGGCCTCCGGCCCGAGGGCCAAGCAGCACCGCCGCCGGCCCACCCGATCGGCGCCCTGCCGTGAGCCGAATGCCCCTGCCCCGGCGGGCAGACGGACGCCGGGCGCCCCTGCCACACTCCTCCCCTGTCCGAACTCGTCGACCGCGTGGACGCGTACGACCGGATCGTCGGCCCCGGCCCCGTGGAGCGCTCCGAAGCCCTTCGCAACCGCTGGCTGCACCGCATCGCCACGCTCGTCTGCCGGGACGGCGAGGGCCGGATTCTCGTCCATCGCCGCCCGGACGACTCCACGCTCTTCCCCGGCCGGTACAACTGGATGCTGGGTGGCGCGGCCCGGTCCGGCGAGACGTACGCGCAGGCGGCCGCGCGCGAACTCACCGAGGAACTGGGTGTACGGGCCCCCGTCCGCCGCGTGCTGACGTTCCTCTGCCACGGCGCGATCAGCCCTTACTGGAGGGGACTGCACGAGACCGTCGTCGACTGCACGGCCGTCGCGCCGGACCCGTCGGAGATCGCCTGGCACGCCTGGCTGACGGAGGCCGAGCTGCACCGTGCCGTCGCCGACGCGGACCGGCCGTTCGTGCCGGACGGCATCGAGGCGCTGGACCGCTACTCTCGAGGCCGCGCCCGCATCCGCCCCGGCAGCTGAGCACCCGTGCGACGCACCGACGCCCTGCCACACTGAACACGACGGTCGGCACCCGACGGCCGACGACCTACGGAACCCGACGAAGCCCGACGACCGGGAGGCGCGAAGTGACCGGTGATCCGTACGCGCTGCGGCCCCTGGGACGCGTCGAGTCGCCGCTGACGGAGCGGGCGTCGGCGCCCAAGCAGCCGGACGAGGGTGCGCCACCCGCGGTGCTCGCCTTCGAGCCGCAGTACGCCGCGGCGCTGAGCGACCTCCGCCCCGGCACCGACGTGCTGCTGCTGACCTGGTTCGACCGCTCCGACCGCGACGTCCTGGCCGTCCATCCGCGCGGCGACCACGCACGCCCCGAGACCGGCGTGTTCAGCACCCGCTCCCCGGACCGCCCCAACCCGATCGGCCTGCACGAGGTGACCGTCACCGCCGTCGAGCCGAGCCCCGACGGACGCACCCGGGTCCACGTGGCAGCCCTGGAGGCCCTGGACGGCACGCCGATCCTCGACGTGAAGCCGCTCCTGGCCTGCCGCCCCTCGGACCGCTGACCTCCACCTCCCCTCGTCGGCCGGCCACTTCCGTCACGACCACCGCTCCCTAGAGCAAACCGACCCCGCCCACACCACCGAACAGCGCGGACACGGCCAGCACGATGCCCACGATCACCGCGAACACCAGAACCGGCCGCGCCCGCACACGTATCCGCTGCACCCGCGCACGCCGGGCCGCCGCCCGGCTCCCGCGACCGTACGGTGACCCGTACGACGGCCCGTACAACGGAACGTGACCGCTGCCGGGGCGCCGCCCCGCGCCCAGCAGGCGCCGCTTCCAGTACACGAGCCGGTAGAAGAACTTCACCGACGCCTTCACCCCCTTCGATCGCGCCGACCGACCACCTACCGAAAACCTTACTCTCCGTCACTGACAACGGCCCCCGACGCCCGTCCACAACCCGGTGCGACGCGGCCGTGGCGCGGTCGGCAGACTGGACGGCGGCACGTCACCACCCCCTCGGAGGCACGCACCATGGCCAGCCAGAAGGAACGCATGCTCGCCGGCGAGCCGTACCTCGCGGACGACCCCGAGATCGCCGCCGACGCCCAGCGCGCCGCCGAGCTCGGCGAAGCGTTCAACGACTCCCGCGCCGCCGACCCCGGGGGCCGCCGCGCCGCACTCCGCGCGCTGATCGGCGAGGTGGGCGAGGACGTCGACGTACGACCGCCGCTCCACGTCGACTACGGCACCCACATCTCCATCGGCCCGCGCACCTTCGTCAACTACGGCTGCGTGTTCCTCGACGTCGCGCGCATCACCATCGGCGCCGACGTGCAGATCGGCCCCGGCGTCCAGCTCCTCACCCCGACACACCCTCTCGACCCCGAACCGCGCCGCGCCAAGTGGGAGGCCGCCGCGCCCCTCACCCTCGGCGACAACGTGTGGCTCGGCGGCGGCGTCATCGTCTGCCCCGGCGTGACCATCGGCGAGAACACCGTCGTCGGTGCCGGCGCGGTCGTCACCAAGGACCTGCCGCCGAACGTCGTCGCCGTCGGCAACCCCGCCCGCATCACCCGCCACCTCTGACCCCACCCCGACCCCGTCGGCCCGTCGACCGTCACGCGCCCCGGCTGCGCGGCACGCCCCCTCCGGGCACCGCGCAGCCGTCCCCGCGACGGGCGGCGGCTCGTTCGCCTCTCGCCTCCACCCGTGGCACGCCCGCCACGCTTCCCCGGCACCGTGCGCGGCGCCAAGCTGTACGACGAGGAGCGAAAGGCCACGCCGAGAGGTTTCGGGGAAGCGCCCGATGCGCGTACGACGGCTCGGCAGCCGCAGAAACCGCCCTGCGCCGAAGGGCCGGGACAGGCCAGGATGACCCCATGGAACCGGACTGGGAACTCCGCGGCGACAGAATCGTCCTCCGCCCCGTCATGGCCGACGACACCCCCACCCTCCACCGCATCGTCCGCGAACCCGAGGTCGCGGCCTGGTGGGGCACCCCCGAGGGCTTCGACGACATGCTGGCGGTCGTCCTCGACGGCGAGGTGATCGGAGCCGTCCAGTACGAGGAGGAGGACGACCCGGACTACCGGCACGCCGGCATCGACCTCTTCCTCTCCGCCCGCCACCACGGCCGCGGCCTGGGCGCCGAGACCGTCCGTACGCTGGCCCGCTGGCTCATCGATGCGCGCGGCCACCACCGCCTGACCATCGACCCCGCCGCCGCCAACACCACGGCCGTCCGCAGCTACACCCGTGTCGGCTTCCGTCCCGTCGGCGTCCTCCGCGCCTACGAACGCGACCCGCTGACCGGGGACTGGCGCGACGGCCTCCTCATGGATCTCCTCGCCGACGAACTCGTCTGACCACCGGGCCCCGGAGCCGCCGCGCCGCCCATCACCCGGGCGGCAGCGCCGCCGTCAGGTCCACCTCCACCAACTGCCCGCCGAACCCCAGCTGCGCCACCCCCAGCAGCGTGCTCGCCGTGCCGAAGGCACCTGCGATCACCGAGTCGTTCAGCCTCCGCCACGCCCCGGCCAGCACGCCCGTCTCGTCGCTGCGCACGTAAATCACCGAACGCACCACGTCCTCCGGCCGCGCGCCCACCGCCTCCAGGGCAACCAGCGCGTTGGCCGCGACCTGGTCGATCTGCGCGTCCAGGTCACCGCGCCCGGCCAACTCCCCCGCAGCGTCCAGCGGGCACTGCCCGGCCAGGTACGCCGTCCGCCCCGCCTCCACGACGGTGACATGGGCGTAGCCCGGCGTCGCGTGCAGCGGCTCCGGATTCACCCGCTCGATCCGCGCGTTCACGTCGTCGTCCCTTCCCGACGGCCCTCCGGCCGCCACACACACCGCACGTCCGGCTCGCACTCCTCGTTCCGGCCGCCGTCGGTACGGTCCGTCTCCGTGAAGCCGTGGCGCTCGTAGAACCGCCGCGCCGGACCGTTCACCTGGAACGTCCACAGCGCGAGCCCGCCGGGCCGGCGACGCTTCGCCAGCGCGACCAGCCGGTCCCCCACGCCCCGCCCCCGCCACGCCGGCTCCACGTACAGCTGCTCCAACGCGCCGCCGTCCAGCGCCAGCATCCCCACCACGGCACCGTCCGCCGTCGCCACCCACGTCTCCTGCTGCGGCAGCACGATCTCCCGTATCCACCAGCGCACGGCCTCGTCGTCGTGCGCCCGCCGCACGGTCGGCAGGGCCGCCGCGAACGACCGCAACCACACCCCCGCCACCGCCTCGGCGTCCCCCGCCTCCGCCCGCCGTACGTCCGTCTCCGCCCGTCCTACGTCCGTCTCCCTGGTCTCCACCCCCGCACCCTCCCAGCCCACCACCCCGGCCGCACACGGATTTCCCCGCCGACCGGCGGCCCGAATCCAGCCGGTCGGCGGTACCGGCACCCCAAGCCCGTCCCCCAGGCTGGACGTCGGCGCCGCCACAACGACCGGTGGACGCGCGCCGCCGGCCTCCCGGCCGGAGCTGAGGGGGAACAACGAGCCCCGGTGCCTCCCACTCCTGCGCCGGGGCTCCTCCCTTGCCCGCAGCGCCCGCGCCGCACGCACCAGATCGAGGTTTCCAGGACCTGGTCGCCGAGGACCTGGCCCGCCCCGCGCCCCTCTCAAGAACTTGTGGAGAAAACCCTTCCCCACCAAACCCGGCCCGGCGTCCCTCGTCCGGGTGAGAATCTTGATCTCCGGCCGAAACATCCCCAACTCGGCCTTACGCTCGGGCTCGACAACACCCGCACATGCGACGACCCCCGCCGGGACTGGCATCCCGAGCGAGGGTCTGACCACCCAGGAAGTCAGGACCTTCCCACATGGCTGTCCCGCAGCTTAACGCGCCCGCGCGCGCCCACCACGGCGTTCCGCAGGCCGGTGTCACCCACATCCGTCACCGGCACACCGAGCGCTTCACCGTCGTCGGCAACCACCTCGCCCAGCACGCCGAGTTGTCGGCTGTCGCGATCGGACTCGCCGTCTACATCCAGTCCAAGCCGGACGGCACCTCCGTCACCATCAAGGCCCTGGCCGCCCGCTTCCCCGAGGGCGAGGTCGTCGTCGCCCGCGCCCTCCGCGAGCTGGAGGCCGCCGGATACCTCCAACGCACCCTCGTACGCCTCCCCAACGGCCGCCGCATCACGCGCACCTCCTTCCACGACCACCCCGCCGCCCGCACGGCTCCCCCTTCCGCGCCGCCCACGCCCCCTCGGAAGCCGCAACCGCAGCAGGACCGGCCCTCCCCCGCGCCTTCCCCCGACGCCGACACCACCCCCAACAGCCGCGAAGCCCGCCACCTCCTGACCGCCCTCCGCGTCTACGACCCCCGCCTCGTCCTCGGCGCCCGGGACATCGCCCGCCTGATCCCCACCCTCACCACCTGGCTCGACCGCGGCATCGACCCCGCCGCAGCCGCCCGCACCCTCACCGCCGACCTCCCCGAGGGCGTCATCCACCGCCCCGCCGGTCTCCTCCACTACCGCCTCACGGAATCCCTCCCACCCGCGCTCCCCCTCGCCCACCTCTCCCGCTCAACCCCAACACCACCACCCCCGCGCCCCAACCCCCTCCAGAACTGCCCCTCCTGCGACCGCGCCCACCGCGCCCCCACCCCCGGCCTCTGCCCGGAGTGCGCCGAAGAGGCAGCCTGACCAGCGCGTCGGCCGCTGGACTGTGCGCTCCCTCAGGACACAGCCGCGGTCGCACAACCCCAGCACCACCTGCCGCTTCAACAACACGACCGACTACGAAGAGGGCTACTGCGGCGTACGCCTCCACCGCGACACCGCCGGCGACTTTCACGTCGGCATCTGCATCCAGCGCATGGACCTCTGCCGGCCCGTCCGGAACTTCGACACCAGCGGGGCGTGCAGCGAAGTCGCCAGACTGCGGGAGAACGACTTCCACCAGCTGACCGCCTGACCACACCAGGGAGCCGAACCAGCGATGCCCAAGCACGAGTACGAAGCCAAATTCCTGAACATCAACGTCGACGCTGTTCGCAAACAGCTCCGGATCGTCGGCGCACAACAGACCTTCGAGAAGACCCTCTTCACCAGGCTCATCTTCGAGAACGACGCCGTCCAAGGCGAACAGTGGCTGCGCCTCCGCGACGAAGGCGGCAGAACGACCCTCACCCTCAAGCAGGTCAGCGACGCCACCACCATCCACGGCACCACCGAGATCGAGATCGAAATCAACTCACTCGACACCACCACCGAACTACTCAAAGCCCTCGGACTCCGCCAAGTCCGATACCAGCAGAACTACCGCGAAGAGTGGCATCTCGGTCACATCACCTACGACCTCGACACCTGGCCCGACCTACCCACCTTCCTCGAGATCGAAGGCCCATCCGAGGACGCCGTACGCACGGCCGTCGCCGACCTCGGCTACGACTACAACGAGGCCCGCTACGGCAGCATCGACCTCATCTACAAGAGCGAGGCAGCCCGCGACATCCTCGCCGAACCGACCCTTCTGTTCGGAGACAGCCAAGCCGCGGCACCGCAACGCAGCTAGCCTCCGACGCAGCATGCGCCGTGCGCACCGGCGGAGCGAGGCAGCCGCAAGGGTTCTCGGCCGGGTGCGCGGCCCTGAGTGGTCGATGACGAAGCTCGTGCCACTCGCGTGCCAGATCGGGCGGGAAATCGCGGGGAACAGCGGTCGCAGTCGGGCAGTGAGCACAACAACGGCTCCTGACCGTTCTTCCTGGTCAGGAGCCGTCGTTGTGCGGAGGCGGTGGGATACAAACCCCGCGGTGACATCGCTGCCACGACGGTTTTCTACTTCGCATCTCTCGCAGCCCTCACCGTCCCTCCGTATGTCCCGCGGCGGGGGCGTGTTGGCCTGCCTCTCGGACGCTCAACGGGATACGACACGGCGGCACGGCCCCGTCGTTATGGCCCTCGGAGATACTGCACCCACACGAGCTGAGGTTGACGAAGCATCAGCATTGGGCAGCTATGCCCAGTGTGGCAGGGCGAAGACTGGCGCGTGAGCGAACACAGCGCGCAGGCCCGGGCGGTGCATGACCCGGGCAAGACCCTGCTGGATAGAGTCCGTCGCGCTTGCACTGTCCTCGCGACCTGAAGCTGACAGGCATAGATCGACTGTACAAATTCCATACAGGATCTCCATAATCATGAGCCTTGGAGACGAACCTGATGTCCCCTCAGGTGAGCCTCCGTCCGCTGCGACCGAGGAACTGCGAACGTATGACTGACCCTGCATCACTCACCGGCAGCTGGCAGTACGACGTGCCTGTCACCAACAGCACACGGCTGCCACCGGATGCTGGGTATGCAAAGGCTCTGACGAATCAGGGATACGGCTTCGAGGTTGCCGTGGCCGACCTCATCGACAACTCAGTCGATGCTGGTGCGGACTCGGTGGTGGTGCACTTCCTGCGTGACGCCAACCGCATCGTCTCGCTGCTCGTCCTCGACAACGGCCGGGGCATGGACGACGCGGGCCTCGACAGTGCTATGACTGTCGGCCGCCGTCGTAACTACGGGGAGCGGGCACTGGGGATGTACGGCACCGGCCTGAAAGCCGCCTCCCTATCACACGCGCGCTCGCTGACGGTCATCAGCCGTACCAAGCGCAGTCGCGCGGCGGGCCGCAAGCTTACCGCCGAGGGCATCGAGGACGGCTTCCGCTGCGACACCGTTGACCCGGACTTCGCGCAACGACAGATCGACACGTATGACGGGCTGATCGAGTGGCATGGCACGATCGTGCGCTGGGACAGGGTGCGCGCCTTCGAGACGGTCTCCTCCGGCCAGAGCGAGCAGTTCCTCTCGGAAGCGATATCCCGGCTTGAGGCCCATCTTGGACTTTACCTGCACCGGTTCCTCAGCGGCTCGCTGAAACTAGATATCGCCGTGTGGGACGTGGACACCGGCGACGAGACCGATCACATTAGGGTGGAGCCGCTCGACCCGTTCGGCTACAAGGTGCCTGGCAGGGCCGGTTACCCGAAGGCATTCACGGCACCGGTCGAGGGAGCGGGCGATGTCCAGCTAGAGGCGCACATCTGGCCAGCCAAGTCGAAGCAGGCTGGCTTCCGGCACATCGGATCGCTGAGCGAGCGCCAAGGCTTCTACTTTTACCGCAATGACCGGCTCGTGCAGGCTGGCGGCTGGAACAACCTGCGGAGCCCGGAAGGGCACCTGTCGTTGGCGCGAATCGCAGTGAACCTCCCCGCGGACGGGAACCGGGTATTCAGCCTCAGCGTGAAGAAGGAGGGCGTGCAGGTCACTCCTGCCTTCACCCGCGGAATCGAGACGGCAACCGATGCCGCGGGCACCTCATTCCGCACGTACCTCGCTGATGCCGAGGCTGCCTACCGTGAGGGCGCCTCACGGTCAGCCATCAACCGTCTGCCGGTCATCGCCCCTGGCAAGGGCTTTGACCCCAAGGTCAAGCGGACAATCGCCGAGGAGCTTCCGATCAGGGGCGGAGAGGAGCCCATCAGCATCGAGTGGGTGCCCCTCCCCGAGGGCCGGTTCTTCGACCTTCGCCGGGACGAGCACACCATCCTGCTCAACCGAGCGTTCCGGGACGACTTCAACGACGGCAGACGTGGTGGGTCCAACGATGCGCCAGTCATCAAGGCGCTGCTGTATCTGCTTCTTCAGGATTTCTTCGGGCTCGGCCGCTGGGAAAGAAGTCGGGCCGACCGTATCGAGTACTGGAACAGCATCCTTCTGGCATCAGCGCGCGCGCAGCGCGAACGCCGACAGCGCACCACCTCCTGACCCGCTACAATCAATATCCGGAGTCGATCGCACCAGTCAGCCGTGCCCTGCCCGAGAAGAGAACCCGCCGTGAGCGACGTGCTTTTGGAAATCCACACATCCGCCTTGGCCGCGATGGAGACGAAACCCCTGTCCTTCATCAAGGTGGCCACCGCACTGGCCGATGACGAAATCCCGAGGGTCGACATAAGTGAGGAGGCGCTCTGCATTAGACTCGCGGACGATCGGGGAAACGGCGGTGCGCTGACCGCAGTATGGGCGAAGGCACTCACGGCCTGGGACTTCGCCGCAGATCCCAGTTGGGCCCCGGGCATCGGAGCAAGAACCCGTGAACGCCGCGCGGCGATCTATGACCGCCTCCGGTTCGGAGACGCGGTGCGCAAGGCCCTCGACTCGGCCGTGCCTGTTGCCAACATGCCGGGCGCAACCGTCATCGCCCGCGAGCACACCCCCTGGTACACACCCGAACGTGCTGCCGCCCGCACCTTTTACTGGCAGGCGTACGAGGGGAAACTCCGGAGTAAGGGCTGGTCTGAGGCAGCCATCGCGAGCCTGCACGAAGCCAGCCGAGCAGTCGTCGAGCGTCTCACTAATCCCGAGCAGGAGGCCCGTCGCCAGGCTAAGGGCCTGGTCGTGGGCTACGTCCAGTCCGGGAAGACGGCCAACTTCACTGGTGTCACGGCAAAGGCACTCGACGTCGGCTACCGCCTGATCATCGTTCTCGGCGGCACCCTAAACCTCCTACGCGCTCAGACGCAGCGTCGTCTCGACATGGAGCTGATCGGCCAGGAGAACATCCTGCGCGGCGCAGACCCTGCCGATCCGGACACCCTTGTGGGCGTCGACTATGTGGGCGACGACGAGGACTGGGACGAGTTCGTCTGCCACTCAGGGCGTCCCTCGACGCTGCAGGCATTCGACATCGAGCGCCTTACGACCCGCGACAAGGACTACATGAGCCTAGCTCAGGGCATCAGGGCGCTGGAGTTCGAAAAGCACTCGCCGACTCTGCCGCTGTACGACCCGGTTAATCTTCACAGGGCAGCAGCACGCGTGATGGTCGTCAAAAAGAATAAGGCTGTGCTTACGAAGCTAGTCAAGGACCTCAAGCAGATCCACGGCATCCTCGGCGAACTGCCCACTCTTATCATCGACGATGAGTCCGACCAGGCTTCCGTGAATACCTCAGACCCGAAGAAGTGGGAAAAGGACTCCACCGAGCGCACCGCGATTAACGACCTCATCTCGCAGCTGCTGAAACTACTCCCACGCGCCCAGTATGTCGGCTACACGGCAACCCCGTTCGCGAACGTCTTCGTCGATCCTGGGGACGCCGAGGACATCTTCCCCAGCGATTTCCTGATCTCCCTGCCGCGCCCCGAGGGCTACATGGGGGTCCAGGACTTCCACGACTTCGACTCACCCCCTGATCCCGCACAGCGCACGGTCGCCAACTCCCAAGAGGAAGCACATGTGCGGAGCATCTACAGCGAGGGTGACGATCGTCTGCAGGAGGCGATGGACGCCTTCCTTCTCAGCGGCGCACTGAAGCTGTACCGCGCTGATCACAAGGTCCCCGACAAGCCGTTCCGCCACCACACGATGCTTGTCCACGAATCCGTGAAGACGGACGACCATGCAGCCCTCGCGCTGCGCATCAACACCATGTGGCACCAGGCCGGCTACACCTCCACGGACGGCCACCACCGCCTCGCGCATCTCTGGACCGCTGACTTCGCCAAAGTCTCCGGTGCCCGCGCCGCGGACCTCCCGAATCCTGACTCATACGACGAACTGCGTCCTTACGTCAGCCGCGCCCGCCAGCTCATCGCTAAGGGTGGAAACCCCGTCATCGTCGTCAACGGCAACTCAGACAAGTATTTCCAACAACTCGACCTTGACTTCGACCGCACACCAAACATCTGGAAGATCCTGGTCGGCGGTACCAAACTGTCTCGCGGCTTCACTGTCGAGGGCCTAACCACCACCTACTACCGCCGTACCGCCCGCCAGGCGGACACACTTATGCAGATGGGCCGCTGGTTTGGCTTTCGGCCCGGTTACCGCGATCTCGTGCGGCTATACATTGGCAGGGAGGAGCCGCTGACCAAGACGGCGACGGCGGACCTCTACGAGGCATTCGGAGCGGTTTGCCGCGACGAGGAACTCTTCCGTCAGCAGTTGACCCAATACGCCGAATTGGTCGATGGCTTTCCTCAACTCACGCCCGCACAGGTGCCACCACTGGTCGCTCAGCACCTTCCCTGGGTGAAGCCATCGGCACGGAACAAGATGTTCAATGCGGAGCTCGTCGAAATCCGCTCTCCAGGCAAGCCGATCGAGCCAGCAGCATACCCGACCGACGAGTCGGCCCTGTGCCGCAACACCAAACGGTGGGGCCCGCTACTCGGCGCCTTGTCTCCGGAGCTCGTTAGCTTTACCAGCCCGCCCAAGGTAGCCGGTGCCCAAGGCACTACGTTTTCCGCTCTCACGGCGCGTGTCAGCCACTCTGAGCTCATCGCGGTGCTCAGCCAGCTGGAGTGGGAGCGTGAGGGCATCTTCCAACCCCACTTGCGCTACCTAGCCCAGCTAGACGGCACCCTCGCGAAGGTCGATGACTGGCTGGTTCTGGCCCCGCAGCTCACCAAGGCAGACCGGGTAGAAGCCATCGTACTGAACTCAGTTCCGCTCTCCCTTGTACGGCGCCAGCGTCAACCTGGCAAGTCCTCTTTCGGGCGCATCGCGGGGCTCGAGCATCGGGCCGCTGCCCAGTGGCTGATCGACTCGGCCGTCGATGTCGCCTCGGTGACAGCATCGAATAACGGTGTCGGCCCAAGGACCGGGGTCGCCTTGCTCTACCCCCTCGTGGAAGCCAAGTTGGGCGCGGATCTCAGCGCCGTGGCCGGAGTCTCACAGGGCAAGGCCGACCCGGCCAAGCTGGCCATGGCCTTCACCCTGATCCCCCCGAAGTCCGCGACCGACTCCTCCCGCCGCCTTGTCCGTTTCCAAACGAAGGACTCTACCCACATCGACGCCCCGATCGTGGCCACACCTGCGACGCAGTGACGCCCTGATACTAATGACTGCTCGCTGGCTCAAGGACAACGACTAGTCCAGGACGCACCTGGCCAGGCCTCAACAATGACCTTCCACGTCCTCAAGATCGACGGCAGGGAGAACGAGATGGAACCGGTCCCGGGGCGGTTCAGCTTGAACCGGTCCCGGGGCGGTTCACGTAGGTGATGTCGCCGTACCAGCTGGTGTCGATCGCTGTCGGGTCGGGAATGAAGTCCCGCAGAACGAGGTCCGGCCGGGATGCTGCCCGCGGGTCGGGGACCGTGGTCAGGTGACGCCGTCGGCGATGCCGACCCTGCAGTCCGGCCGCCCGCATCAGTCTGGCGACGCGACGGTGACCGCATCCGGCGCCTTACGTTTCAGGGTTGCGTCGATGCGCGGGGCTCCGTAGAGGTGCCCTTCGAACGCTGGTGGACCCTGGTGATCTGCTTCGTCAACTCGGCATCGCGGGCCGCCCGCAGACCGGGCATGCCATTGCGGCCGGCGTAGAAGGCGGTTCGGGAGACCTTGAGCAGTTCAGACGCCCGTTTGACCTTGTGACCTGCGCGCTTCTCCGCCTCGATGAACGGTGTACCGTCACCGGGTCTCAATCCTCCCGGGGCTGAACCCCTGATCTCGGATGTCCGTCGAAGCGGATCAAGCCCAACACAGGCTTGGGCAAAGATGCGTTCAGCCGGCCATACTCCTGTGCATGATCCCTGCAGAAGCCAGCGAACACGACGAGTCGAGGGCACCGGACGGGACACCCTGGTGGGAGCTCTCGATTCAGCCCGGTACCAAGAAGAAGCCGTTCGGCCAGGAGCGACGCTTGGCGGCTTGGCTCTGGTTCAACAAGCACACAGGCGACACATTCACAATGCGTGAACTTCGAGCTGCCTTGGGCGCGGATATAGTCGAGTCATCCGAGCACTTGAACCGACGCTTGCGCGAGCTACGCAAATGCGACTGGGAAATTCCTTCACAACGGAACGATGCCACTCTTGCACACGACGAGTACCGACTGCGAAAAAAGGGTGGTCGACTCTGGCTTGACAGCGAGCGGGCCAAATACGAGAGGTTCGCACCAAGTGCTCGCATCCGCAGGTTGATCATGGACCAGGATGGCTCTCGGTGCAGAATCTGCGGACTCGGTGTAGACGATACATACCCTGAAGACGGCAGCAATGTTCGACTTACTATCGGCCACCTCGTGCCTCAAGAGCGACTCCGGTCCCGCGGAGCCCGAGACGACTTGAACAACTGGCGCACGGAATGCTCGAGGTGCAACGAGACGGTAAGAGACGAGGTACCCGACCCAGATCGATATGACGAGGTCCTGGCAGGAATGAAGAGGCTCACCATCAACGAGACGAGAGAGCTTCTCAATTGGATGCGAAAAGGCGAACGTGTTCGCTCGCGAGTCGACCAGGCATACGACCGAGCCCGCAAACTCCCAATTAGGGACCGAAATGCGCTAATCGATCACCTGTCTCAGCGCGTAGGCGAGACTAGCTAATTCTAGACCGCATCTCGGAGAAGCGTGAGTGCCGCTCGTGATCTTCCTGGCCCACGAATCCTTTGAAGCCCACGAGCCGGTACGCTCGCCCTCCAAGTTGGTCGTCCTCGCGAATCACAAAGTCCTTGGCCAGACTGGCCATGCGGCGCTCAAAAGTGGGGCCATCGATTTTCTCTCCTGCCAGCTTCACCAACTCTTTCGCTGTTAGTGCGACTGGTGCACTCCGTAGTGCCAGGTAGAGCCGGTCATGCATGGCATCATTTTCCACCTCGGACAGTTTTTTCCGCCGCCCCTTGCGATTCAAGGCATTGGCGATGGATGTACCAACCGCTCTGGCCACTGGCGGGGGAAAAGCATTGCCAATTTGCCGATACCTCGCTGTCTTGCGACCCGTGAATTTCCAAGCATACTCAGAATCAGGCCCCCACCCTTGGATGCGTTCGACCATTTCCGTGGTCAGCTTGGGCTGAAAATCAATAGGATGCGACTCGCTTGGTGGGGCATCCGCAACGCCCATCGCATCGACACCCAGCGCACGCCAAGCAGCCTTAGCACGGCTTGGACCAAGATCTGCGCCGCCGTGTTTCTTAGATCCGCCTACAATGGTTGGCGCGATGTCGTTCGCCTTTGCTCTCCATGGCTCAGCACCCGGCCAGCCGTCGGCGGCCATCAGGTCAAAAAGTGCGTCCCCAACCGTGCCCTGGTATGGCGCTTTTTCAGGCCACTCAAACCACGGAGTATATTCGTTACGGAGTGCAATAAGCACGAAACGGGGGCGCAATTGCGGGACGCCATAATCACTCGCATGCAAGAGCTTCCAGTCAGACCAATACCCGAGCTCCTTGAAACGATCCTTAACATGCTGACGGTACGCAGAGAAGCGAGGCATCGAAAGACCTCTCACATTCTCCAAGAGGACTGCCTGCGGCTCCATTTTTCCTGCGGCTTCAACGGCCCACGCGAAAAGGTCACGCTCATCGGTTGCGCCAAGCTGCTTGCCAGCGATGGAGAATGGAGGACAGGGAACGCCCCCAGCCAGCAGGCTGACTTCCGGAAACTCCTTGGGATTCCAGATACTTTCGTCAGCCACGTCACCTAGCCGGACGTCCCAGTGATTGCGATTCTCGCTGAGAGTGTTGGCAGCGTTCTTGTCGAGCTCGACGGCGACCCTATGGTCAAAGCCTGCCAACTCAAGACCGAGCGACTGGCCTCCAGCGCCCGCGCAGATCTCCACAACCGACAGGTCAGCCACGCTCGTACCTCCAGTTCTGGCCTTCACAGCCCTGCCATCCTGCCCCATCAAACACCGTGAGTCTGACACCCTTGGTTACGGTGGTAGCGATGACCCCCACCCCAGAGAACGCAGCGACACCGCCAACCCCAGGCCGCTCACGCAACATGGCAGCGATCAAGCGGCGGGACACCAAGCCCGAGCGGGCAATCCGCTCGCTGCTTCACGCCGCAGGGAAGCGTTACCGAGTTGATGTCCGAGTGCAGGTGGAGGGAGCCCGCCCACGGCCGGACATCGCCTTCACGCGTGCTCGAGTTGCTGTCTTCGTCGACGGCTGCTTCTGGCACTGCTGCCCTCACCACGGTCGGCAGCCCGAAGTGAATGGCGGGTACTGGGGCCCTAAGCTCGAGCGGAACGTAGCGCGAGATCGGGCTGCGGACGAGGCCCTGGCGGCCGCGGGCTGGACGGTTGTACGTGTATGGGAGCACGAGGACCCCGAGACCGCGACCAGACGCATCATCGCGGTTCTCGATGACGTCGCCCCAGCTACGTGACGCGGCCGACTCGATGAGAGCTTGAGCTGCATCCTTCGTGCGCATCTGTTCCGACCGTTGCTGTAACCGTCACCGGTCCACTCGACGGCCGCCTCCTGCTCGTGTAGCTAAGGCAGGTGAAACGAGACTAGATGCGCTCGCGACCAGGGCCCGCCGATGACGTTTGGTGCTCGGTCAGCCAGTGGACGGCGGGGAGGTCCTGGGGGAGCCAGGAGAGGGTGAGGGCTTCGGCGGGGGTGAGCCAGCGGAGGGCGTCGTGGTCCTGGAGGGGCTGCGGGGTGCCGGAGGTGAGACGGGCGAGCCAGATGTGGAGGACCAGGTCCTCGCCGACGGGCCAGGCGCCGGGGACGCGTGCGGTGACGGTGGCCTCGACGCCCAGTTCCTCGCGGAGCTCGCGGGCCAGGGCGGCCTGTTCGGTCTCGCCGGGCTCGACCTTGCCTCCGGGGAACTCCCAGCGCCCGGCGACGGCGGCCGGGGACGTGCGGCGGGCTGCGAGGAAGCGGCCGTGGGAGCACAGGGCGGCGCCGACGACGACGCGGGGCGGGGTGGGAGCCGGTGCCGGGGTCACGGGGTCGAGTCCAGGGCGGCGAGGAAGCGGGCGGCGCGCTGCCAGGTGAGGGTGGCTGCGGCGGGGTCGTAGCCGGCGGAGGCAGGGTCGGTGAAGAAGTGGGCGAGCCCCGGGTGCGTGTGGACGTCGGCGGCTGACGGTTCAGGGGCGGCGGTGGAGGCGGCGTGCTGCCAGGCGGCGAGGTCGGCGGGTGGCACGAACGGGTCGGGGTCGGCCACGTGGATCTGTACCGGCAGGTCGTCGCGGACGGTCTCCGGGCGGCCGGGCAGGGCGTGGAGGGCGAGCACGCCGGCCGTGTGGGGGCGGTGCGGCAGAAGGGTGCGGACGACGGACGCGCCCATGGAGACCCCGGCGAGGACCGCGTCGTCGGGCTGCGTCGCCGCGGCGGACAGGGCGCGTTCGACCAGGGTGTCGCGGCCGGCGGCGCGGTTGAGGGCGAAGCCGTCGTCGAGGGTTTCGGCGGTCCGGCCGTCGTACAGGTCGGGCGTGGTGACGTCGTGGCCCTCGGCGCGGAGGCGTTCGGCGGCCTGGAGTTCGACGGGGCGCAGCCCGAGGACGGAGTGGAAGAGGAGGACGGTGGCCATGCGCCCAGTGTCCCGGGGGCGGGCGGGGGACGTGCGGCCGGGCGGGTGAAACGCCGGGCCCCGGGGAACCGGGGCGGGGGGTGCGCGCGACCTGAGGAGTGTCCGGCTCCGGGAGTGCCCGCCTGCACTCCGGGAGTCGGGCGAGGGGCCGGGTCCGCGGGCGTCTTCCTGCCCGAGTGCGCCGCGGGCTCGGCCCTCTGCGGCTTACGACGGTTCTGTCGCTGTTCGGTAACAGGGCCTTCAATCGGATGAGTTGACCATATTCTGTGGCTCTGCCGGGCCCTGTGGGGTGCCCGGCCCGAGAATCACCGAGGACGCTCATGCGCCGATTCCGTACCGTCGCAGCCGGTGTGGCCGCTCTGGCGGCCGCCGCGACACTCGCCCCCTCCCAGGCCCACGCAGCCGGGAACGTGTACGTCTACAAGATCCACTACGACAGCCCCGGCAGCGACCGGGGCGGCAACTCGAGCCTCAACGCGGAGTACGTGCAGATCAAGAACACCACCGGTGCGAAGTTCCAGATGCAGGGCTACACGGTCCGGGACGCGGCAGGGCACACGTACACCTTCCCCTCCTACCGCATCAGCCCCGGGAAGACGGTCAAGGTGCACACGGGGAAGGGCACGAAGTCGCCCGGGCACCTGTACATGGGGCGCGGTTGGTACGTGTGGAACAACGACAAGGACACGGCCACGCTCCGGAAGCCGGGGGGTTCGTTCCGCGACTCCTGCGCGTACAACTCGACGCGCGTCGACTACAAGATGTGCTGATCCACTGATCAAGTGATCCACTGAGGTGCTGAGAGATCCGTCGGCCGTCCCGGCCTCGCTGTGCACCGGGGCGGTCGGCGGCCGAGTGGGCCCGAGGGCCCGGACGGGGGTCTGAGGGCCGATGGCCGCGCTGTTCGTACTGTTCGTGCTCGCCCTGCTGCTGGGGCTGCCGCTCTTCGTCTGGGGGTGGGTGAGGTACGACCGGCTCGGACGGCTGGAGCGGTCGGGCGTGCCCGTGCAGGGGCAGGTGGTCGACGTGCGGTACCGCCGGACCGACGACGGCCACCGCATCACCCACATCGTGCTGTGGCACACGGCGGAGGGGCAGCCGCGGCACCGGGCCGTACGGTTCCCCACGGCGGCGCTGCGCTGGCTGCACGTCGGTTCGCCGGTGACGGTGCGGTACGCCCCGCGGCACCCGTCGCGGGTCCTGGTGGACGGTGCGCCGACGCCGAAGGGCACGGCCGTGACGCTGATGGTGTTCGGCGGGATCGTGCTGGCGGTCGCGCTGCTGCTGCTGACGTCCGCGGTCGTCGCGGCGATGTGAGCCCGGCGGGACGGGAGTTCGCCGGCGCCGGAAGCCCTGGTTCCGCCCGGCGGGGGCACCGGGCGTGCGTAGGGTGCCGGGGGTAGGGACCCGTACGAGGGGGAGGAGCCCCGCATGGCATTCCGCAAGTTCCTGAGCGCGCTCGGTGTGAACGCGCCGGAGGTCGAGACCGTGCTCGACCGGGACGCGTACCGGCCCGGGGAGCGGGCGAACGCGACGGTGACGCTGCGCGGCGGCGGGGCGGACGTGGAGATCGCCCGGCTGGGCCTGGACGTGGTGACGCGTTTCGAGGACATGGAGCCGGTCGAGGGCGAGTGGACCAACCCGGGCGTGGTGGTCTCGCAGACGGTCGCCGAGGGATTCGAGCTGGGCGCGGGCCGGGAGCACGTGCTGCAGGTCCCGGTCGATCTGCCGTGGGAGACGCCGCTGACGCACGTGCTCGGCGGGCGGCGGCTGCGCGGCGGCCGGGTGGCGGTCCGCACCGAGCTGTCCATCGACGGCGCCGTGGACCGGGGCGACTTCGACGAGTTCGCGGTGCACACGCTGCCCGCGCAGGACCTCGTGCTCGCCGCGTTCGGCGATCTGGGCTTCCGTTTCGACGAGGCGGAGGTGAAGAAGGGTACGCCGAAGCAGTCGGTCGCCTCGCGGGTGAACTACTGGCAGGAGATCGAGATGTGGTTCCCGCCGGAGTACGGCTACACCGGCGCGCAGCTCGAGTTCGTCTTCAACGCGCGCGAGGACGCGATGGACCTGCTCTTCGGCAACGCGGGCCGGCTGACCCTGGCCTACGCGGGTCTCGACGCGGAACGCTGCCGCTCCGAGATCGACGCGTACAGCAGGAGTCTGTTCCAGCGCTGAGCCCCGCGGACCGGGCCGGGCGCGGCAGGCGGCACGCGGCAGGCGTCACGCGACGGTCCGGTGCCCGGCGGCGAGGAGGGGCGGCCCGCCCGGCCCGGACGGGTGGGCGGTGACCGGGAGGGGCACGTCGGCGAGGCAGTCCGGGGCGCCGCACTCGCAGGCGAAGTCCACGACGGCCGCCGCCGGGTCGCCCGTGGACCAGGGGCGGGCGAAGAACGCCAGGTGCTGGTCGACGACGGCGCGGTTGGCGTCACGGAGGAGCGCGCGCCGTTCGGCCGCGGTGGTGGCGGCGGGGCAGGCGGCGAGGGCGCCGGCGAAGATCTCCTCGACCGCCGCCACGGCCTGCGCCACCGTGGTGTTCTCGTGGATGCGGAGGACCGTGGCTCCGTGGGCGTTCGCGTCGGCGTCGATCTCGTCCGCGAGCAGTTCGTACAGGCGGAGGGTCCCGGCCGCGTGCGGCCCGCGCCGCGCAAGGCGCCGGCGCTGCAGGCCGGGCGCGGGCAGCAGCCACACGGCGGGTTCGTCCCGTCCGACGATCTCCGGGACGACGGGGGTGCCCTCGACGACGGTGGCGGGGCGGTCGGGCAGGGCGCGGACGTCGTCGGCGATCATCGGGCCGCGTTCGCGGTGCAGTGACATGGCGAGGAGCGCCGCGTCCGGCGCCGACCAGCGCTGCTCGGGGGAGAGTTGCTCGAAGCGGACGGCGTCAGGGTGCCGGGCGGCGAGCGCCCGGTCGCGGTGCTCCCAGGTACGCGTGTCCGCCTGGTACCAGCGCAGTCCGCGGCGCCGGGTGATCAGCCGGGCGACCGTGCTCTTCCCGGCCCCGGGCGGCCCGCCGATCCACAGCGGGGGCGAGCTCATGGGCGACTCCTCAGGGGCTGCGGGCTGTTCCGGTGCGGGCGGCTCACGATACGGGCGCGGCGGGGGTGGTGACCGCGGGGGCCGAGTGGTCCAGCATGAGGGCTCGACGTGGTGATGGGGGTACGGGTGTGGCGGTGGGGGAAGAGGCGGCGGAGTGGTTCGAGGCGCTGGCCGCGTACTCGCCGGCCGCTGCCTTCGTACGGGACGACCGCGGCCGTTACCTGTGGGTGAACGCCGCCTACGCGCACCTGTACGGGCGGGCGCCCGAGGGTGTGGTCGGGCGGACGGTCGAGGACGTCGATCCGCCCGAGGACGCGGCGACCGCACGGGAACTCGACCGCGAGGTGCTGACGTCGGGACGGCCGGTGCGGCACGTGATCCGCTTCCTGCACGCGGGCGGCGCCCCCGGCGAGGCGGTCGGGCACCGGTTCGCGCTGAACGGGCTGAGCGGCCGGGCCTGCCGCGTCGGCGGCATCTACGTGGACGTGACCGACCACCACCGGGCCCTGGAGGAGAGGGCGGCGGCCGGGGAGGAACTGCACGCGCTGCGCGAGCGTTCCGGGCTGGCGGTGGTGACGCTGGGGCTGGACGGGCGGGTGCGGCGGGTGAACGCGGCCGCGGCGGCGCTGCTGGGGCTGCCGCCTGGCGTCGTGGAGGGCGACGACGTGGCCGAGCACGTCGAGGACGCGTCCGGCACGTTGCCGGGTGGTGCGTGGCGGGCGTTGACGGAGGGGCGGCTCGCACGGTGCGGCGGCGTCCTGGTGCTGCGTACGGCCGGGGGCGGGCGGCCCGTGCGGGCGGAGCTGTCGCTGGTCCGGCGGGCAGGGGTGCCGGCCGCGGTGGTGGCCGTACTGACCCCGGTGGGGGCGGAGTTCGCCGGGCGGCCGCGGGTGAGCCCGGTGCAGCTGCGGGTGCTGGTGATGCTGGCCGCCGGGGAACCGAACACGGCGATCGCGGCGGCACTCGGGCTGTCCCGGCAGGCGCTGGACTACCACCTGCGGCGGCTGCGCAGCCTGCTGGACGCGCCGTCGCGGCCCGCGCTGGTGGCCCGCGCCTACTGCGCGGGCCTGCTGGACGCGACGGCCTGGCCGCCACGTCCCAGCGTCGTCCGGTACGCCTGACGGCGGCGGCCGTTCACGTGTCGGGCGCGGACGGGGCGTCTACTTCCGGCGGTCGGCCGGAGCAGGCGGAGTGGAGTCGCCTGCGGTGGCGTCGCGCGGGGCGGGGTCGCCTGCGGCGGGGTCGCGCGGGGCGGGCAGAGAGGCCCTTCCGGCGAGGCCGGGAGCTCCACGGCGGCGGAGGCGGCGCAGGACCAGGGCGACGGCGGCCAGCAGCACGCACGTGCCCAGCGCGGAGTGCACGAGCAGCGCGTCGAGGCGGTCGGCGGCGAGGTAGGCGCCCACCGCGACGGCGGCCAGCGCGCACACGCCACGGTCCAGCATCGACTCCAGGGACAGCAGCGTCGCGCGGTGCCGGGAGTCGGGGATCGCGGAGTTGACAAGGTTGCGCTGGATGGGGAAGGCGAGGCCGGTCGCGGCGGCGAACAGGCACAGCCAGACGACGGTTCCGGCTCCCCCGGCGACGGTGGTCGCGGCGAGGGTGAAGGCCAGGACCAGGCTGAGGACGGTGACGGAGGTGGTGTCGGCGAGCCGGCGCCGGAGCCACTCGGGGCGGGCGGAGGCGACCGCTTCGGCGACGGTCATGGCGGACAGGATCGCGCCGTGCTGGGTGAGCGGGACGTCCTTGTCGATCAGCAGCGGCTGGAACAGGTTGACCTGGCAGATGCGGGCGAGGGTGAAGAGGGCGACGCCCTGGAGCATGAGCGGGCCGAGTGCGGAGGAGCGGCGGAAGACGGCGAGGGCGCCGAACAGGGAGGTCAGCAGGCCGGTGCCCTTCCCCTCGCGCTCGCCGTCGGCGGGTCCGGTCGCCGCAGAAGGGGCGGGAGCCGTGCGCATGGACGTGGGCGCGGCGAGGCGGGGCAGGGCGATCGCGCAGGCCAGCGCGCCGAGCGCGCACACGGCCGTGAGCACGTACGGCAGTTCCTGGCGCATCTGCATCAGCACGCCGACCAGCGGCCAGCAGCCGATCTTCGCCCACAGGCCGATGGAACGGGCGGTGCCCTCGGCCTGCACGTAGTGCGCTCCGGCGCCGCGGGCGTGCAGCGACTCGTACAGGTAGGCGCTCGCGGCGCCCGAGACGAGGGAGCGCGCGGTGGCGATGGTGAGGAAGTGCAGCAGGAAGCCGGTCACGGACGGGGACGCGACGGGGATCAGGTTCGCGGCCACCATCACGGCGGCGCCGAGCTGGAGGGCACGCCGGTGCCCGATCCGGTCGGCGAGGAAGCCGGTGGGTATCTCCAGGACGCAGAACGACACGTAGTACGCGCCCTGGATGGCGAAGATCTGGGCGTCGGAGAGGCCGGCGTCGCGCTGGTACTGGTAGAAGACCGGCATCCACCACAGGAGGTTGAAGAGCAGCTGGAAGCCGTTGTTGAGCCGGATCAGGCGCTTCGCCTGCGCGGGCGGCGCGGACTTCCGGGCGGAACGGGGTTTGCTGATGCGGGACATGGGGGTGCGGACCTGGCCTCGGGTTCGGTGGTGTGGTGGTGCCGGTGCGGGCGCGTCGGGCTCGGGGCGGCCGACGCCACGCCCGCCGCCCCCGCCCGGGCCCGCCCCGGCAGGGCGGGGGCCGGGCCCGGCGGGGCACGCCGTCAGGCGTTCCCCGCCGCCGAACCGGGCGACGCGCTCCGCCTCCGGGGGCCGTCGCCGCGGCGGGCCGGACTACGCGTTGTAGGGACGGAGTTGGAGGATGTGCAGGCGCCCCTCCGCCGTGAGGAGCCACTCGACGTCCAGCGGCGCCGCGAAGGTGTAGTCCGTCGCGAAGTGGGACTGGAGCAGGCGTCCCGCGAGCGCGAGCCGGGCCAGCCGTTCGCGGGTCTCCACGTCCAGGTCGGTGTCCGCCGCGCCCAGCGACAGCGTGCGGCCGCCGCCCTCGACCGTGTTGTAGAGGTACTGCATGGGCAGCGTCGACCCGTCCACCACCGCGGCCGTGGAGCCGTGGGCGCAGTTGAGGTAGACGTTGCGGAAGTCGGCGCGGTTGGTCGGGTTGCAGGTGACCATCACGCCGCCGAGCGGCGACGGCTCGTAGCGCTGCACGATGACGCCCATGTAGGTGTCGTCCAGCGAGATGCCGGCCTCGTGCCGCAGGCGCACGCTGCGCGGGGAGAGCAGTGAGGCCCACACCTGGCGGATCGCGTCCAGGGCGCCCGGCAGGTCGGTGACCTGGGTGTGCGACTCGTAGATGCCGGCGGCGGAGAAGCCGGGCAGGTCCTCGGCGTTGGACGAGGACCGCACCGCGAAGCGCTGGGCTCCGGCCAGGTGGCGTACGAGGTGGGCGTCGAGCGTGCGGGCCATGTCGTCGGGGACGGGCGTGGTGCGCACCAGGTGCTGCAACTGCACGCAGACGGCGTCCACGGCGTCCATGGCGCCCAGTTCGAGGGCCATCTTGAGCTTGCCGATGCTCTGCTGGACGGCGGGCGAGGAGTCCAGGAAGCGCTGCTGCAGCGAGAACGGCACCGCGACGCCCTCGGGCGCCTTGACGTGGCGGGCGAGGAAGCCGTCCGCGGCCTCGGCGAGTTCCTCGCCCTCGGCGCTCGCGCCGAGCCGGGTGGCGAGGTGGCCGAGGAGGTCGGCGCGGGGCGGGCGCGGCACCGCGTAGTAGCCGGTGAGGCGTGCGGAGCCGTTCCGCAGTACGTGGTGGAGTTCGCCGAGGTTGGCGGCCTTGGTGCCGTACGCGTGCCGGTCGCCGGTCCGCAGCGCGGCCAGCGGCACGATCGGCAGGTCGTCGCGGCTGGGCGCGTCGATGCGGATGCGCTGGGTGTGCCAGGCGGGTTCGGCGAGGTCGGCGGGCTCCTCGGTGCGTTCCAGGCTTGCACCCTCGGTGGTGACCTCGTAGGTGACCCAGGCGCCGTCGAGCTTCTCGTCGTCGATGCGGTCCAGGGCGTCGCGCACGATGGCGTTGGGCACGCCCCAGCCCGCGGCGAGCATGTTGGTGTGCGAGAGCGGCGTGGTGGGCTGCGCGTTGAGGAGGCCGGCGAGGCGCGGGATGTCGTCGGGGACGACGGGCATGGCCACGATGTCGTACCAGGCGAGGCCGGCGCGGGCGGCCCGGTAGTCGTCCTCGTCGGCGAAGCGGCGCAGCCGCCCGGTCGCGGTGCCGAGGGTGAGCGGCACGAAGGGCGCGGCGGAGAACAGCTCGTGGCCCTGCGCGCGCGGCAGGTCCGTCTCGGGGACGGCGGCGACGGCGTTCTCCTGGCCGTGGTTGGCGGGCTTGACGGCCAGGGCGAGCGCTTCGTCGAGGTGTGCGCGGACCTCGGTGTAGAACTCGGTGAGCAGGGCGGCGCCCATGGTGTCGGCCTCGGTGGTCTCCAGGACCATGAACGGCTGCGCGGGCCGGTCCTGCGGGACGGCGTCGCCGCCGGTGTGCAGGGAGAGCACGCCGAGCAGGAAGCGCCGTTCGGGGTCGTGGTAGACGGAGTGGTTGAACCCGTCGAGGTCGGCGTCGAGTTCGTCCAGGGTCATGCCCAGGACTTCGGTGGCGAGGTAGTTGACGTGGAAGGAGTGGACGGAGCTGTCGAGGACGTGCCAGACGCCCTCGTGCCGGTCCACGACGACCTTCACGTACGGGTGGCCGCCGAGTACGCCGCACAGCTGCTCGAACAGCGGGAGCGTGAGCAGGCCGCCGCGGACGGCGCCGTGCCGGTGCTCGCCGGACGGGCCGCCGCCCCGGGCGGGGACGGCCGCCGGGTCGGCGGTGTCGGGGGTCGCGGCCGTGTCGGTGCTGGTCCGGGTGCTCGGGGTGCTCATACGTCGGCCTCCGCGTCGTCGGTACGGTCCGTGCGGTCGGTGCGGTCCGTGCGATCCGTCGTGCCCTGCCCCGGGAACGCCTCGTCCTCACCGGCGCGGGCGGCGGCGTCGGCCAGGGCGCGGGGCAGGGCGGCGATCACGTGCTCGCAGTCGGCGAGCAGCGTCTGCTCGGAATCGGCGGTCAGGAAGCACAGGGCGGCCATCGCGTTGGCGCCGCCGGCCTCGGTGTACGCGGGCATCGGCGTGCCGTCGGGCAGGGCGGCCTCCCGCACCAGTTCGATGCGGGTGCCCTCGCCGAGCAGTTCGTGCCAGTCGACGGCGGCGAAGTTCCACGGCGGGAGGTCCCGCCACGGCCGGCCCTCCGGGTCGGCGGCCAGCACCACCAGGGAGCCGGCGGCACCCGGCCCTTCACTGGTGCCCTCGGTCAGCATCCACTCCGGGTATCGCACGGGCTCGCCGAGGAGCTGGCGGACCAGCATGCCCAGCATGTCCAGTCCGTACACCGCCTCGACCTGGCGGGTGGTCATCACGCCGCCGAAGCGGGCGGCGGTCTCGATGACCCACATCTCGCCGTCGGCGCCGAGCTTGATCTCGGTGTGGGTGGCGCAGGTGTCGAGGTTGAGGGCGTCGACGGCGGCCCGCGACACCTCCTCGATGCGGCGCTGCGCCGCCTGTGGCAGCGCCACCGGGGCGATCCCGGCGCGTTCGGTGAACGGCGGGATGGTCGGCATCCGGCCGGTGAGGCACAGCGGGTGGTAGACGCCGTCGGCGACGATGCCCTCGACGGACACGTAGTCGCCCCAGGCGTGCTTGCTGTCGGTGCCGAACCAGGCGTCGGCGCGGCCGGTGACGATCTCCTCCAGAAGGAAGTCGCTCACACCGTCGCGGGCGGAGTGGAGTTCGGCATACCCCTCGGTCGCGGACGCGGCCATGACGTCGCGACCGAGCTGCCAGGCACGTTCGGCCTGCGTGCGGTCCTCGACCCGCACGTGGGCGGTGGAGCCCGCGCTCCAGGCGGCCTTGAGCAGCAGCGGCGGGCGCAGCCGGTCGAAGGCCGCGTCGATGTCGGCGGCTTCGCGGACCGGCTGGAAGCCGGGCACCGGGACGCCGGCCTGGTGCCAGCGGTGGCGCATCAGGCGCTTGTCGCGGGCGGCTTCGACGTTGCCGCCCGCACCGGCCAGGCCGAGGCGGCGGCAGGCGTGCGCGACGGCCACCACGGCGTACTCGGAGAGCGTCGTCACGGCGCCGGCCCCCACCAGCTCCGCGTGCTCGCAGATCAGCTCGACCAGCGCGTCCCCCTCGCGCGGCGCCTCCTCGGTGACCGAGGCGCAACTCGGCCGCCACGTCGGGGCG
Source organism: Streptomyces hazeniae (assembly GCF_031845485.1). NCBI lineage: Bacteria > Bacillati > Actinomycetota > Actinomycetes > Kitasatosporales > Streptomycetaceae > Streptomyces > Streptomyces hazeniae. The sequence continues at coordinate 146,280 of NZ_JAVREQ010000010.1, read as the reverse complement.
GTGACCTCGGGCAGTGGCGCGAGCGCCAGCACGTGCACCTCGGCGTGGGCGGCGATCCTCGGTATCGCGTACTCCAGCGGCGGGCCGCCCTTGGCGTAGACGAACAGGATGGGGGTCACGACTCTCCTCGGTCGATGGCGGGGGCTGGGCCTGTCCGGCCCGGAGGTCGGCACGGCTGCCGGTCGCGGGGGCCCGCCGTGGTCGGCGGCGGAGCCCGGGGCGCGTCCGCGACCGGGAGCGCGCACAGAACCGTGAGCTACCACATCACATCGGAGAGTGATCGACGCACGCAAGTGCGGTTCTTCGGTTAGGCGTTCGCCAAAGAGGTTGCCTCGGCGGGCCGGTTTGATGGAACGCCGAACGTCCCTCGCGTCCCCGGCGCCCTGTCAGCCCCACCCGCCCCACACGTCTCGTGCGTCACCGCGCCATGGGCAGCAGGTGGTCGAGCAGTCCGTCCGGCGCCGGGTACGGGGGCTCGTACGGCAGCCGCCGCGCGGCCTCGTCCAGCTCCCCGGCACGCACCAGGGCGTGGACCTCGTGCGCGAGCGGCGTGACGTCGCGGATGCCGGTGATCCACGCGTCGGCATAGCGGCGGACGGCCTCGCCGGACAGGCCGAGCTGCAGCGAACGGTGCGCCAACGGCCGCAGGTGCAGGTCGCGTTCGGGATCCCACTGCACTCTCGCGGGCGACTCCCGCAGGGCGTGCCGCCAGGCAGGCCGGTCCGCGTGCACATCCGCGTCGAAGTGCGACAGGCAGGCGTGCCGCAACGCCCACTCGAAGCCCTCGCGGGCGAGGTCGACGGCGAGCACGGTCTCCTGGTGCTGCTTCTCGCCCCAGCCGCAGCGGTACATCATCCACAGGAACGACGGTTTGATCCACGTCATGCGGTCCCGTTTCCAGCCGGGCGGGAAGCGCCCGTCCCGCGCCGCGGGCAGGCCCAGCTGCGGCGCGTACGCCTGGTGGACGGTGACGGTCGTGTCGTCGTGCGCCGCGCGGATGCGGTACTTCGGCTCCCCCACAGACACGGAGGGTGCCCTGCGGGCGGCACGGTCCGCGAGGGGTTTTCGGGCGCCGGGCCTACGGCAGCAGCTCGGGGTCCTCGCGGAAGAGGACGAGGAAGTCCTCGAAGATGTCGGGCTCGTAGAGCACGCCGCCGTAGTCCTCGGGCAGCCACTGGCCGTCGATCTTCATCGACGGCGTGCCGGTGGCCCCGTCCGCGTCGAACCGCTGCTGCGAAGCGGCCACGAAGCGCCGGTGGGACATGTCCCGGACGGCGGAGTCGAAGGCCTTGCCGCGCAGCCCGTCGACCCCGTCGGCCAGGCGGAGCAGGTAGTCGTCGGTGAAGCCGTCCTGTGCTCCGGTCGGCTGCAGGAGGAAGACGCGCTCGTGCAGTTCGACGAACCTGTCCTGATCCAGGGCAGCCCGCAGGGCGTTGACGGCCTTCTTCGAGCCCTGGCCGCCGTCGCGGTCGAGGAACGAGGCGAGCGTGTACCGCACCTGCACGCGGCGTTCCAGCACCAGCCGGCGGACGGTGGGGCCGGCGCCGGACGTCTCGAAATCGGAGCAGGACGGGCAGCGCGGGTCCTCGTAGAGGCTCAGGGTGATGGGCGCCGACGGGTCGCCGACGAGGATGGTCGTGCCGTCGGGCAGCAGTCGCTCGGGGATGGCCGACATCCGGCTCCACCCGGCTCGGTCGCGGGCGCCCGGCCCGGTGTCGTCGGCGGCCGCGTATCCGCTGCTCCGGGTGCCGCAGGCGGCCGCCGCCAGCATCAGCAGCACCGCCCCCAGCGCCATGGCCGTACGTCTCCCCCTGCGAGGGTGCCGCACCGTGTGCGCCCCGCCTTCACCACACGTCATGAGCGAGAAGATTACGGGATCTTCACACCGTCGAGTGCGACGGGACCGGCCACGGCAACACCGGCCGCGGGGCCGCTCAGAGGCGGGTGCGGGGGAGGAAGGGCACGAGGTCGTCCCAGCGGGCGGTCTCGCAGCCGGTGGCGCGACCGAAGTCCGCGTTCACCGGGCGCCCGGCCCACATGCCCTCGACGTGCGCGGTCGCCGGGCCGCCGTAGAGGCTGGTGCACAGGGTCCCCCCCGGGGCGGGGGCGAACGGGTCGCTGCCCCACACCGTCACCTCGTCCAGCCGCGCGCAGGCCGCCTTGGCGCGCGGGTGGTCGCCGCCGGCGGGGTGGCAGAACAGCTCGAACCGGCCGTCGCGCGCCGGGTGGCCGGAGTCGGAGACGGTGAGTACGAGGTGGTCGCTGACCGGCGGCAGTACGGCACCGGCGGGCGCCGGGGCGAGGAGCGGCGCCGCCGTGACGACGGCGAGAGCGGCGAGGACGTGTGCGGCGGCTGCCTTACGGCGGGGGCGGCGGGCGCGGTGGACGTGCATGCGGTGCTCCAGGCGCGTACGTGCGTACGGTTCGCGGGCCGGCGGCGACGCCGGTCCCCGTGCTCAACGCGCCGACCCCGGCCGGGGTTGCGGTGTGCCACGAGGTGCACACGGATGGTCGCAGGTTCCGACTCCAGGAATAGTTCGACTTTCAACCATGTTGCCGGGGGTGACGCCGCTCCGGGGGCACCCGGAGTCCGTGGAAGGGAGCAACCATGCCCGCCGTGACCGCCGACACCCTGACCCTGCCCCGCGTCGTCCGCCCCTCCGGGGCCGGCACCGCCTGGCGCCCGGTGACGAAGACCGTCACCGCGCGCCGCCACAAGGAGGGCGAGGGCTTCGAGGTCCGCCGCCCCTTCCCCGGGATCGACCTCTCGCTCGCCGACCCGTTCCTGCTCCTGGACCACCTCGGCGCCGTCGAGTACGGCCCCGGCGAGGCCAAGGGCGCGCCCTGGCATCCGCATCGCGGCTTCGAGACCGTCACCTACATGATGGACGGCGCCTTCGAGCACCAGGACTCCACCGGCGGAGGCGGCCTCATCACCGAGGGCGCCACCCAGTGGATGACCGCAGGCGCCGGAGTGCTGCACTCCGAGCTGCCGCCGCAGGACTTCGTCGCCACCGGCGGCCTCTTCCACGGCGTCCAGCTCTGGGTCAACCTGCCCAAGTCGCTGAAGTGGACGGACCCCAGCTACCAGGACATCAAGGCCGCCGAGACCGTGCTGCTCTCCAGCGACGACGGCGGGGCGCTGCTCCGCGTCATCGCCGGCGACCTGGGCGGACACCGCGGACCGGGCGTGACCCGCACACCCATCACCTACGTGCACGCCACCGTCGGCCCCGGCGCGCGGCTCGCGCTGCCCTGGCCCGAGGACTTCAACGCCATGGCGTACGTCCTGGCCGGGCGCGGCACGGTCGGTCCGGAACGGCGCCCGCTGGAGGAGGGGCAGCTCGCGGTCTTCGGGCCCGGCTCCGCGCTCACCCTCGAGGCGGCGCCCGGCCAGGACTACAACGGCAGCCGCACCGGCTGGGAGGTCCTGCTGCTCGGCGGCCTGCCGATCCGCGAGCCGGTGGCCCGCTACGGGCCGTTCGTCATGAACACCCGGGCCGAGATCGTCCAGGCCTTCGAGGACTTCCAGGCCGGACGACTGGGCACCACCTCTCCACAGGAGCTGCCGCACCGCACCACCGCCGACACCGGCACGGCGGAGCTTCGGGGCGGCTCCCCCGACCCCAGGACGGAGGGTGACCGCCGATGACCCCGGACACGCCCGCGACCCCCGACAGCCCGACGAACCGGAGCACACCCGCGCCCCCGGGCGGCACGCCGACGCCGATGCAGGAGTACGAACGCGCCGTGCTGTTCTACGAGGCCCGCGACTACGCCGGTGCGGCCCGCATCCTGCGGCCGCTCGTCGACGCGGAACCGCGGAAGCTCGGCACCCGGCTCCTCCTGGCCCGCGCGTACTACCACTCCGCGCAGCTCGGACGCGCCGAGACCGAACTCCGCGCCGTGCTGGAACAGGACCCGGCGGAGGCGTACGCGCACCTGGTGCTCGGCCGCACCCTCGAACGGCAGAACCGCCCGGTCGAGGCCATCCGGCACCTGCGCCTCGCCGAAGCCATGACCGGCGGCGGCGCCCGCGAGTGATCCGTCCGGCACCGGCCGCCCGGCCGGTGCCCGTAGACCAGGGAGGCCCCATGCCCGAGAACTCCGCACGACACGAGGACGTGGAGGTCGTCGACCTCCCCGACCGTTCCCGCTTCGAACTCCGCGTCTCCGGCGAGCCCGCCGGCCGCGCCGACTACCGGCAGGAGCCCGGCCGCCTCGTCCTCACGCACACCGAGGTCTCCGACGCGTACGAGGGTCAGGGCCTCGGCAGCCGGCTCGCCCGCGAGGCCCTCGAGACCGCCCGCGACCGCGGCCTCCGGGTGACGCCCCTGTGCCCCTACATCGCGCGGTACATCCGGCGTCACCGCGAGTACGCCGACCTGGTCGACGACGCCCACCTCGCGGACGTCGACGCACCGCAGCCCGAGTAGGCGGGACGCAGCCCGAGCAGCCCGAGCAGCCCGAGCAGCCCGAGCAGCCCGCGAACGCCTGACTTGCCGGGCCGGGCACGGGGGGCGACCCTGCGAAGGGAGACCGGCGACGCCGACCCGGGAGGCACGGCCGTGACGGACCGGACAGCAGCACGGGCGACCGCGGCATGGCCGCGGCTGCGGGTGGACGACTGGGCCGACACCCGCGACACCCTGCACATGTGGACGCAGATCGTGGGCAAGGTGCGCCTGGCCCACGCGCCGCTGGTCAACCACTGGTGGCAGGTCACCCTGTACGTCAGCGCGCGCGGACTGACCACCTCCGCCGTGCCGTACCGCGACGGGGCCTTCGACGTGGAGTTCGACTTCGTCGACCACCGGCTGGTGCTGCGCCGCGACTCCACCGGCACGCGCCACGTACCGCTGGAGCCCATGTCGGTGGCCCGCTTCCACACCGAGACGATGCGCGCACTGGACGAACTGGGCGTCGAGGCCCCCATCCAGGGCCACCCGAACGAGGTCGAGCCGGCCATCCCGTTCGCCGAGGACGACCGGCACGCCTCCTACGACCCCGGCGCCGCGCAGCTGTTCTGGCGCCAGCTCCTCCAGGCGCAGCGGGTGATGGGCGAGTTCCGCTCGCACTTCGTCGGCAAGGTCAGTCCCGTGCACTTCTTCTGGGGCGCGATGGACCTGGCCTGCACCCGTTTCTCCGGACGCCCCGCCCCACCGCACCGCGGCGGCGCGCCCAACTGCGGTGACTGGGTGATGGTCGAGGGCTACTCCCGCGAACTGAGCAGCTGCGGCTTCTGGCCGGGCGGCGGCGAGGAGGGCGCCTTCTACGCGTACGCCTACCCCGAACCCGAGGGCTTCGCGGACCACCCTGTGCGGCCGGACGAGGCGTACTACAGCGCGCAGAACGGGCAGTTCCTGCTCCCCTACGAGGCCGTGCGGACGTCCCCGGACCCGGACGGCGCGCTGATGGCCTTCCTCCAGGACACCTACGCGGCGGCCGCCGAGCACGGGCGGTGGGCGCGGGCGTCGCTGGAGGACGACCCCGGCCGCTGGGACGCCCGGCGCTGAGCCGTCTCCCGCAGCGGGCTTGGCCTGCGAGGATCGGGGGAAGGGGCGTGCCGGGGGCGCCGCCGCCCTTTCCCCGACGCGCGGAGGAGCGAGACATGGACGAGAAGGTGCCGCAGGAGGCGCTGCTGTCGCTGCTGACGGACCAGAACCGGGGCGTTCTGGTGACGCTGAAGCGGGACGGCCGGCCGCAACTGTCCAACGTGCTGCACGCGTACGACCCGGAGCAGCGGATCGTCCGGGTGTCGGTCACCGCGGACCGTGCCAAGACCCGCAACCTCGCCCGCGACCCGCGCGCGAGCTACCACGTCACGACGGCCGACGGCTGGTCCTGGACGGTCGCCGAGGGCGACGCGGAGCTGACCGCCGTCGCGGCGGACCCGTACGATGCGACGGTGGAGGAACTGGTCGACGTGTACCGCGCGATCTCCGGCGAACACGGCGACTGGAACCAGTACCGCCGCTCGATGGTCACGGACCGCCGCCTCGTCGTCCGCCTCCACGTCCGCCACGCCTACGGTCAGCCCCGCCGCTGAGCCGCCCGGCGGAAATCCGGTGGAAGCCCGGAGGGCCACGGGCTAACCTCGCCGGCATGTACTCCTTCCTGCAGATCTACGAGTGAGACGGCGCGGCGCAGCGCGCCGCCACCGTCACCCGTGCCCGGGCCTTCGCCGCGGGCCGATGCCGTCACGCCCGTAGATCCTCGAGGAGACTCATGAACCTGCCCCGCTCCCACCCGCGCGCCCACATCGCCATGGTCGGCGTGCCCGCCGTCAGCCACGTGCTGCCGAGCCTGGAGATCATCCGCGAACTGGTGGCGCGCGGCCACCGCGTGACCTACGCCAACGGGCACGCCGTCGCGGACCTCGTCACCGGCACCGGCGCCACGTTCGTGCCGTTCGACTCGACGCTCCCGGTGACCGACAACGACTGGCCGGAGGACCCGGTCGGCGCGATGAGCGTCTTCCTGGACGACGCGATGCACGTGCTCCCGCAGATCGAGGCGGTGTACGAGGACGACCCCGCCGACCTCTACCTGTACGACATCGGCGGCTACGCCGTCCGCGCCCTCGCCGAGCGGCAGGGCCGCCCCGCGGTGCAGCTGTCACCGACGTACGTGGCCTGGCACGACGAGGAACAGGCCGTGCTGAAGCAGATGCTGCAACTGCCCGGCGCCCAGGAGTACTTCGACCGCGTATCCGCCTGGGCCGAGGCGTCCGGCGCGACCACGACGGACGGCCCGTCCTTCGTCGGGCTGCCCGACCGCGCGCTGGCCATGATCCCCCGGGCGATGCAGCCGCACGCCGACCTCGTGGACCCCGATGTGGTGAGTTTCGTCGGGCCCTGCTTCGGGGACCGCGCCGACCAGGGTGCGTGGACCCGTCCGGCCGGGGCCGAGAACGTGCTGCTCGTGTCGCTCGGTTCGGCGTACACCCGGCAGCCGGAGTTCTACCGGCAGTGCCTGGCCGCCTTCGGCGGCCTCCCCGGCTGGCACGTGGTGCTGCAGATCGGCCGCTACGTCGACCCGTCCGAGCTGGGCGAGATCCCGGTGAACGTCGAAGTGCACTCCTGGGTACCGCAGTTGGCGATTCTGGGCCAGGCGGACGCCTTCGTCACGCACGCCGGGATGGGCGGCAGCAGCGAAGGGCTCTTCACGGGCGTGCCGATGATCGCGGTGCCGCAGGGCGCGGAGCAGTTCCAGAACGCGGACCGCCTCGTCGAACTGGGCGTGGCCCGCCGCCTCGACACCGCGGACGCGGACGCCGCGTCGCTGCGCGCCGCGCTGACCGCCCTCACCTCCGACCCCGAGGTGGCCCGACGGTCCGCCCGGCTGCGCGAGGACGCCCGCGCGGAGGGCGGCACCACACGGGCCGCCGACCTCCTGGAAGCCCTCCTGAGCCGGCGCTAGAAAGGGTCCGGCGGCCCTGGCGTCGGGGGGTGGTCCGCCAGGACCGCCGGAGTCTCGGTGGCCGCCCGCCCCGGTTCCCCGGTTGCCGCCGCCCCGCCCCTCCTTGTCGCCGAGTACTGCGGTGGGGGGAGGAGGTGTCACAGGCCTCGACGGGCACGAGGCGGCGGCACCGTCCCTGCATCAGGGACGTGAAAAGGAATCCCGGAGCAGAAGGGTCAGACGTTCAGTCCCTTCCCACGCAGCCAGGACAGCGGGTCGACGGGCGAACCGCCGCCCGGCCGGACCTCCAGGTGGAGGTGCGGTCCGGTGGAGTTGCCGGTGGAGCCGACGTTGCCGATGACGTCCTTGGTGTTGACCTCGGACCCGGCGGAGACGTTCATCGAGGACAGGTGGCAGTACCAGACCTCGGTGCCGTCGTCGAGTTCGAGTACGACGCGGTAGCCGTACGAGCCGGCCCAGCCGGCCTCCTTCACGGTGCCGCTGTGCACGGCCATCACCGGGGTGCCGGTCTGCGCGGCGAAGTCCTGGCCGGTGTGGTCGTTCTCCCACATGCTGCCGCCGGCGCCGTAGCTGGAGCTGAGCGTGTACGAGGAGAGCGGCACGCTGTAGCTGCGGGCGAGTTCGGCGAGCCGAGCGGCCTCGGCCTTGCGGCGGGCCTCCTCGGCGGCTTCGCGCTTGCGCTCGGCCTCGGCCTTGCGCTCGGCCTCCGCCTTCTTCGCGGCGGCCTCGGCGGCCTCCGCGCGCGCGATGTCCGCGGCGTCCTCGCGGACGGTGGCGTCGGCGGCCGACTGCTGCTGGGCGGCCTGCGCCAGGATGCGGGCCCGCAGGGACTCCCCGGCGTCCCCCTCCGGAGCAGCGGTCTCGGTGCTGAAGCCGGCCTGGGCGAGCGGCGCGTGAGCGGCGACCGTCGTGGTGTCCGCCGAACCGTCGACGCCGGGGACCAGGTCACCTATCTCGCTGGGCAGTTCGTCCGCCACCGTGCCGGCGAGGGAGGACATGTCGGCCATCGTGACGGAGGACGGCTTGTCCTTGGCCGTGGCCATTCCGCCCGCGCCGACGGCCGCGATCATGCCGACCCCGAGCACCGCACCGCTGCGGGCCATCCCGCCGCGCTGCTTCGCCACGCGGTGCCGGCCGCGCACCGGCCGCACCGATTCGGCGGTCGGGTTCCACCCGTCGTACGCCCCGTCCTGCTCCGGCCCGTAGACGGTCGGCACGGCGTAGGCGCCGGTGGCGTCGAAGGACTCCTCGAACTGGGGGAACTCGGTGGTGAGGTCGGTGTCGCCGACATGTCCGCTTCCGTAGAGGTCGCGGGCCTCGGGGGCATGCCTGGTGGACGCCACTGGGGGCGCTCTCCTTTCCTTCCTTCTCGCCTACCGGGTTAGCTGACGGGTTCGGAGCAGGAAGGTCTCCTACAGCGGTCCTTGGGCGGGACCGCCGATTCACCCCTGAAAGGTGGTTCCCCGGCTCCCTCGGTGTGTCGGCGCGAGCGGTGAGACTCGCGTGACCCACGTGCGGGATTAGGCGACGGCGCACGGTGCCGCCTGGAGTGACGGCAGTGACGACCGCGCTGCGTTATCGAACGTTAATAGACCCGCAGCCGGGAAACCAAGCCGGGCCGCTGATTTTGCCTACGCTTTGGCAGGGACTTCCCGCCCACCGAGGAGCAATACGGACGCACCAACACACCCCGTCAGCACGCCGGTTCCGTGGGTGATCACGAGTGGATCACGACGGCCGACACCGAACCTCCACCAACGGACCGTCAGCGCACCCGCCCCAACCTCCGTCACGGAACCGGCCTTCCGGTGCGAGTCGGACATGAGCGCACCCGAGCGAAGCTCAGGGCAGACGACCCCGCACGCCTCCCCCTCCAGCGCACGGGCGGGCCGCGACCGCGACGGACGTGAGGGGGCGTGGGCGGAGGGCAGGGGCGATGCGCCCGGAAACACTTGCCCGTGATGTGTGGGCCGCGAAGTAAGAGTCGTGCCCACCGTTCACCGAGAACGCGGCCCGTACATCATGGGTTTCCGGGTCGTCGGCCCGGACCGCAGCCCACGCCCCCGCCCCCCACCAGCCACCGCCCCACGGCACCGAACCGCCCCGGACGCGTCAGAGAATCGCCACGCGCTCCCACGCGGGCGGACTCTCCTCCGCCTTCTCCGGATCGGCGGCCGCCGCCTCCGTCTCGCCGGCCACACCCTCCGCCGGTCGCGCCTCCGCTGCACGGCCGCCCGCGTCGTCGCCCCCGTCGCCGTAACCGGAGACGCCCACGTAGGGCGCGACACTCCGGTAGGGGGCGGCGGAGGTGCCGTACCCCTCCGTACCGTTGGCCTGCCGCTCTGCGGAGAAGCCGTACCGCTCAAGCGAAGTGCCGTACAGGTCACCGCCGTTGCCGCCGTACACCGCGCCCCCGTACGCGGCAGGACCGGGCACCACCGGCGAAGGGCCGCCGTAGGACGGCCGCCCCTCCTCCGTGCGCCACCACCGCGCGCCGGTCTCCACGGGCTCGCTGCGGCCGTGACGGCCTCCCTGCCCCGGAACGGTGCGGCCGGCCAGGGACCACTCGCGTACGAGCGTCTCGTAGATGGGCGTGGGCGCGGAGGCATCCGCCGGGGGCGGAAGAGCCGGACGGGGAACCGTTTCTCCCGACCAGGGCACCGGCGACCACTGCGTGAGCATCACAGCCATGCCAGAGACAACGAGGCCCACCGGCCCGAAGTCACCCGCCCGGATCAGCCGTGTCACCCACAAGGGGGGTACGGGCCCGGAGTTCACCCGTACATCCCCCTGGCCCGGCCCGCCCGGTCCCGCCGCCCGGGCATCGCTCCGTCCACCGTCCGCCGCATGGAGCAACGTCCACGGGCACCACCGCCCACCTGCGCCGACGACGGGGCGCTCCGCCCGGAGCGCGGAACCGGGGGGATGCGACTTGGCTCGGATGCGGACGCGGGGCGTCCCGGGAGCACGCCGGCGCAGCCGCGCGCCGCGCACCCCGCCATCGTCGGAGGTTCGTTCATGCGTGCGTTTTCCACGCCGCGCCGGCCGAGAGTCGCTCGGCGGCTCTCCGGCGCGGCGCTGTCCGTGGCCGTCGTCGGCATAACCGCAACGACCGTCACGACCGCCTTCGCCGCCGGTGACGACGGCGCCATCAGGGTCGCCCCGGGCACGGCGCGTCCGGGCGGCACGGTCACGTTGTCGACGGACGCCTGCGGGCCCGGCGGCAGCGCCGGAGTGGACGCCAGTGCCCTGGGCGCCGGAATCCTCGGGCTGGAGCCGAGGGACGCGGAGGCCCGGACGGCGAAGGGCAAGCTGCGCGTCACGCGCGACACCAAGCCGGGCCGGTACGCGCTCGGCGGCTCCTGCACGGACGGGAGGGAACTCGCCGGCACGGTCGTGGTCGGTCCCGCGAAGCCCGCGGCCGGGGACGCGGAGCACCGCGCCGGTGAGCGGCAGCCCGCGACGGGCAGCGCCGAGGCGAAGGCCGGCGACGAGTGGCCGGAGGGCGAGGACTGGAAGGAGTGGTCCGACGAGGGCGCTCCGGAGGACGGCGCTCCGAAGGGCTCCGGTGCCGGGGACTCCTGGCCGGAGGGCGAGGACTGGAAGGAGTGGCCGGGGGACGGCGGCGACCCGTTCGACAAGAACGGCGACCGCGGCAAGGGGGGCCACCACGGGGACGACTGGGGCAAGCACGGCAGGGACGGCAAGGACGGCCACGACGACCGGCAGGACTGGCGGCACGACCGGCACGGGAAGATGCCGCACGGCCGCGTCCACACCGGCGTCGGGGGCGCCGGAGCGGGTGTGGACTCCGCCATGCTGACCGGCGGCTCACTCGCCCTGGTGGCCGCGGCCGGCGGTGCGCTCTACCTGCGCCGTCGCCACCGCAGACTGGACGGCTGACCCGGGCAGCCCCACGGCAGGCCGTTCCGGCGTACGGGTGCGGCGTCGCCCCGGCGACGTCCGCACCGTACCGCCGTTGACGCCCGCACCCGCACCCGCACCCGTACACGTACCCGCACGCGAGGAGGTCCGATGGCGGGTCCGACGGCGGCATCACGCCCACGTCGCCGCGGTCGCGGCGTGGAGACGTGCGTCTCGACGCTCGTCGCCGCCTCCGCCTGTGCCGCCGTCTGGCTCTTCGACCACGGCACGGACGGGCAGGCCCCGCCGCAGCCGCCCGCCGAGGCGGGATTCGCCCGCGACGCCCCCCGCGCCCTCCCCGATCCCGAGACGCCCGCCCCGACGCCGTCCGGCGCGCACACGAACGGCCGGGACACGAACCGCCAGGACACGAAAGGCCAGGACACGAACGGCCGGGAGACCGGCGGCCGGGAGACCGGCGGCCGGGAGAGCCTCCGCCCCGAGCGCTCCCGGTCCGGCCCGCGCGCCTCCGACCCGCTGCGCGTTCGCATCCCGTCGATCGGGGTTTCCGCCCCGCTCACCCGCCTGGGCCTGCACGACGACGGGAGTCTGGAGGCGCCGCCTCCGCAGGACGAGAACCTCGCCGGGTGGTATGCGGACGGCACGCCGCCCGGCGCCGTGGGCACCGCGATCGTCGCGGGACACGTCGACACCGCCGACGGCCCGGCCGTCTTCTACGGCCTGGGCGCGCTGCGCAAGGGCGCGGAGGTGGAGATCGAGCGGCGGGACGGCTTCACCGCCGTCTTCACCCTCGACGCCGTGGAGGTCTACGACGGGGCGCACTTCCCGGACACCGAGGTCTACGGCCCGTCCGCACGGCCGGAGTTGCGGCTGATCACCTGCGGCGGGACGTTCGACGAGGAGGCCGGGGAGTACACCGGCAACGTCGTGGTCTTCGCGCACCTCACCGACGTCCGGCGGACGGTCCACCAGAGCGAGTGAGAGCGCTCTCTTGACGCGGACATTCTCAACCGCTTCACTCGTGGCGTCAGAGGTACGGACCAATCCCGCCCGTACAGGGCCGAGTTCGCTCCCCCAAGCGACGAGGTGACCGCGATGCCCCACAGACACCCCCACCACCCGCACCCCACCACCCGGCGACGCCGCCGCAGCGCCCTGCTGGCGGTCGGCCTGGCCGCCGCGCTGGGCTGGACGGCCGCCGTGCCCGGCGCCGCCGCACCCGCCCCCGACCGCCCGGACCACACCGCCACCGCCCCGCAGGGACAGGCCGCGCAGGCCGACGCCCCCCGCGCGGTGCTCTTCGAGGACAACTTCGACGGACCCGCCGGCGCAGCCGTCGACGGGTCCCGGTGGCACATCGAGACCGGCGACAACGTCAACAACCACGAACGCCAGTGGTACACGCCCGGCAACGACAACGCCGCCCTGGACGGCAACGGCAACCTGGTCATCACCGCCCGCAAGGAGAACCCCGGCAACTACCAGTGCTGGTACGGGCGTTGCGAGTACACCTCGTCCCGCCTCAACACCTCGGGCAAGTTCACCACCACCTACGGCCACGTCGAGGCCCGACTGAAGGTGCCGCGCGGCCAGGGCATGTGGCCGGCGTTCTGGATGCTCGGCAACGACATCGGCGACATCGGCTGGCCGGCCAGCGGCGAGATCGACGTCATGGAGAACGTCGGTTTCGAGCCCAGCACCGTGCACGGCACGCTCCACGGCCCCGGCTACTCCGGTTCGGGTGGCATCGGCGCCGCCTACACCCTGCCCGGCGGGCAGCAGTTCGCCGACGCCTTCCACACCTTCGCCGTGGACTGGTCGCCGAACCGCATCACGTGGTCCGTGGACGGCAACGTCTACCAGACCCGTACGCCCGCCGACCTCGGCGGCCGGGACTGGGTGTTCGACAAGCCGTTCTTCCTCATCCTCAACCTCGCCGTGGGCGGCTACTGGCCCGGCGACCCCGACGGCAGCACCGTCTTCCCGCAGCAGCTCGTCGTCGACTACGTCCGGGTGACCTCCGGCGAGGGCGGTGGTACGGGCCCTAGCGGACAGATCACCGGGCTCGCCGGGAAGTGCGTGGACGTCGCCAACGCCGGCACCGCCGACGGCACACCCGTGCAGCTCCACGACTGCAACGGCAACGCCGCGCAGCACTGGACCGTCGCCTCCGACGGCACGATCCGGGCGCTCGGCAAGTGCCTGGACGTGGACTCCGGCGGCACCGCCGACGGCACGAGGGTCCAGCTGTGGACGTGCAACGGCAGCGCCGCGCAGCAGTGGGTGGTGACCGGCGCGCGGGACATCGTCAACCCGCAGGCGGACAAGTGCCTGGACGTCACCGACAACAACTCCGCCAACGGCACCCGGCTCCAGATCTGGACGTGCGGAGGTACGGCGAACCAGAAATGGAACGCACCCTCCTGACCCACCCGCCCCGACCGTCGGACCGACCGCCGGCCACCGATCCGGGTCGCGCCCCGACAGTGACCTCCCCGGGCCCCGGGGCGCGACCCGCCCCCTCTGCGCACCCGCACAGAGGGGGCACAACCGGGACCGACCGCCCGTCGCCGTGAACACGTCAACGGATTCGGCACAGGACCCTCACAGAACCCCGGTTACGCGTCGCGGTGCCTCCGCATAGCCTTCCGCACGCCATGGACTACTGCCCCACGTGCCGCAGGCACCTCAACGGCGCCCTGGCCTGTCCGGGATGCGGAGTCCCGGCCGGGTACCTCACCCCTGCACCCGGAACCCCCTACGACGGCCATCCCGCGCCCCACACACCGCACCCCGGCCCTGCTGCTCCCCGAGGCCACGCAGGCCCGCCGCAGCAGTACGGCCACCCGCAGCGCGGCGGCCCGACACCCACCGGCCACCCCGGACACGGGCACCCCGGGCCAGGTCACCACGGACAGGGGCACCACGGACAGGGGCATCCCCGGCCGGGCGGACCGGCGCCGGGTGGGCCCGGTCAATCGGCCTATCGCGCACAGGCGTTCCACCAGGAGCCGCCGCAGGACCTCTACGCCCCTCCCCGGCGCCGCCCGGAACGGGAAGAGCCCGTCCCCTCCGCCGCCCCCGCCGAGGAACGCGCCGAACCCGAGGCGCGCGACGCGGAAACCCCCGCCCCGGCCGGCCGCAGCGCGCGCCGCTCCCGCGGTCGGCGCGCCCGCAAGGGCCATGGCAAGCGCCTGGTGGTTCTCGCCGCCTGCCTGGGCACGGTGCTGCTGGGCATGGCCGTCACCGAGGTCGGCAGCCCGTCGCTCCCCTGGAGCGAACCCACCGCCTCCAGCCCGGACCCGCAGGCCGTCGGCGCGAACGGCGCGGAGACGCAGGAGCCCGCCGACGAGGCGTCCCCCGACCCCTCCGCGGCGGACACCTCCCGCAGCCCCGGCTCGGACCCCTCGGCCTCCGCGAGCGCGGAGGAGAGCGACGAGCCGAAGGACGAGAAGGAGTCGAAGGAGCCGGAGGAGGAGCCGACCGAGGTGGTCGGCAGCGTCCAGCCGGAGCCGACCGACCCCGCCCCCACGACGCCCGCGGAGCCGGAACCCGAGCCCACCCAGCCGCAGCCGACCCCGCCGCAGGACGAGAACCCGGAACCCCCGGACGACGACTACGACGACTGCTGGTTCATCTTCTGCACCTGACCGCCCTCACCGGGCAGGCGAGGAGTCCAGGGGAGTTCAGGGGAGTTCAGGAGCCGCGCACCGGCAACTCCTCGATCCCCAGCCGCGCCCCGCGCGAGGCGACGATCCGCAGCAGGTCGTGCAGGCACTCCGCCAGCCGCCGGGTCACGAACGCGTACTCGTCGCCGGTCATGCGGACCCGTTCGTCCGCGAGCATCTCCCGGGCGTGCGCCAGCACGCGCCGCGCCGTGTCGACCTGGGTGTCCTCGATGCCGTCGGCGAGCAGCGAGAGCATTCCCTCGGGGTCGTCGGTCACCAGGTAGGCGGGCTTGCCCTCCGGGGAGTCCCAGGGCAGCAGCCGGCATACGGCCCGCCGGTGTTCGCCGGTCACCACGCCACTCCCCGCGCGTGGATGTCGCGGGTGTCGAGGTCGAGGCCGTAGTGCACGGCGAGCAGCAGCACGAGGCGGCGCTGCCAGGCGCCGACCCGTACACCACGCCGGGCGTGACGCCCCGCGGGCCGCGGTTCCGCGATCCCCAGCCGGTGCCGTCCCGTGGGCGGATACACACGCGCCAACGCGCGCCGGATAGTCTTCATACGTCGTTCGCTCCTCAGCAGCGAAGGGCCACGCCCCCGAGCCGGTCGCACGGCTGCGGGGGTCTTCCTGTGCGCCCATAGTAGCGTCTTGTATCGCTACGTCTCTATACGTATCTCAAGGTGCTGGCTCGTACCCAGACGCCTAGCGTCGAGCCATGGCCATGGATCCGGACGCGGAAATCGATCACGGCGCACCTCTGACGCCCTACCGGCAGCTCGCCGAGATCATCCGCGCGCGCATCGCCCGAGGCGACTGGGCGCCCGGCCGGGCGATCGCCTCGGAGACCTCGCTCGTGCAGGAATACGGCCTCGCCCGCTCGACGGTCCGCCGCGCCATCGCCGTACTGACGGAGTCGGGCGAACTCTTCACCGTGCCGCAGCGAGGCACCTACGTCGCGCAGCCCGACGCGTCCGGGAACGGCTGACCGTCCCCGCTCAGTCGCCCAGAAGGACGCCGGGGTTGAGGACGCCCTGCGGGTCGAGGGCGGACTTCGCAGCGCGCAGCGCCAGCGCGAACGGGTCCGGGCGCTGGCGGTCGTAGGCCGGGCGGTGGTCGCGGCCGACCGCGTGGTGGTGGGTCACGGTCGCCCGGTGGCGGGCCAGGACCTCCAGGGAGGCCGTCTTCACCTCGTCCCACATGGCGACCTCCGAGCCGCGCCGGCCCGCGGCGATCACCGTGAAGTACATCGCCGGGCCGTCCGGATAGACGTGCGTGAAGCGGCAGTTGACCATGCCGGGCGCGCCGGTGACCTTCTCCACCGCCGCGCCCACCTCCGTGCGCACCGCCTCGTACAGCCCGGCCGCACGGTCCCAGGTGCAGGCGGTCTCGAACGTCTCCGTCAGCGCGCTCATCCGGGCGAGTGCGTCACGCAGGTACGGCATGCGCAGGAAGGCGCGGCGCCAGGAGCCGACGGCGTCGTCCTCCGCCCGCACCTCGTCGGCGGCGGGGGCGCCGCCGTGGTCCCGGGCCAGGGCGACGAGTTCGGCGAGCCGGCCGTCCACCGGGTGGTGCGCGGACTCCACGCCGAGCACCAGCACGCTCTCCTCGCCCTTCCCCGCGCCGGAGAGGGCGGCCTCGCCGGGGTCGAGCAAGCGGCAGTTGGCCGGGTGCAGTCCGGACTGCGCGACGGCGCGCACCGCCTCGCACGCGGTGGCGAACCCGGCGAACCGCACGGCGGTCGACGCCTTGTGGACGGGACGGGCCTGGAGCCGCATCCACGCCTCGGTGATGACGCCGAGGGTGCCCTCGGAGCCGAGGAACAGGCGGTCGGGGGACGGCCCGGCTCCCGAACCCGGCAGCCGCCACGACTCGTTCACCCCGACGGGGGTGAGCACGCGCAGCGACTCGACGAAGTCGTCGATGCGCGTGTGCAGCGTGGCGTAGTGGCCACCGGCGCGGGTGGCGAGCCAGCCGCCGAGTGTGGAGAACTCGAAGCTCTGCGGGAAGTGCCGCAACGTCAGCCCCGCAGGGCGCAGTTGCTCTTCCAGCGCCGGCCCGTACACGCCGGCCTGGACGCGGGCGGCGCGGGAGGCGCGGTCGATCTCCAGCACCCGGCCCAGCGCGGACAGGTCCAGCGACAGCACGCCCGCGTGGTCGCCGTCCCCCGGCCGGTACTCCGTGCCGCCGACCACCGAACTGCCCGCGCCGTACGGGACGACGGCGACGCGGTGCTCCCCCGCCCAGTCCAGCAGGTCGGCGATCTCCTGCTCGGCGCGCGGGTAGGCCACCAGGTCGGGCGCGGCGGCGAGGTCGCCGTGCAGGGCGCGCACGACGTCGCGGTACGCCTTGCCGTAGGTGTGCCCGGCGCGGTCGGGCGGCGCGTCGGTCACCGCGTGGGCGAGTGCGGGCGGCGGGGCGACGCGGGGCGCCGGGAGGTCGAGGCCGGCCACGCGCGGCACCGGCAGGGGCGCGTCCGGCAGCCCCGGCAACTGCGCGCCCAGGGCGGTGCACTCCTCGTCGCTCAGGGCACGGTCGGCCCGCCCCCAACCCCACCACGAACGCTCCCACACGTCTGTCATGCGTTGCCCTCCCCAGGTCCTACCCGACGGTAACCTCCGGGTGGGTGCCCTGCCCACGGGTCGTCGGCGATGACTTTCCGCAGCGCGGGCCGTCGCCACGGAGGGGAGCGGCGCGCTCCCCGGGACGGACGGCACTGCCCGTGAAGGCCGACCTCCGCCGCACACTCCGCGAGCACGAGGGCGGCACCGTCACCGTGCACCTGCAGGAACGCCTGCAGCCCCCGGACGGGGCGCGCACCGGTATCCCCGGCGGCGCTCCCGTGGCCGGTCACCGTGCGAACGCGTACGAGGTGTAGTCGCCGAGGACGCGGTAACCGAGGCGCTGGTAGAGGGCGTTGCTGGTGGGGTTGGCGAGGTCGGTGAAGAGCAGGACGTCACGCACGCCCGCGTCGAGCGCGGCCTGCGAGAGGGCCGCCGTGACGGCACCGCCGTAGCCCCGGCCGCGCTGCGCCTGCGGCGTGTACACCGGTCCGACGCGTGCCGCGCCCGCGACCGGTGCGCCCATGGCGGCCATGGCCACCGGTTCCGGCCCGGTCTCCCACAGCATCAACCGGCCGCCGCCGATCCGGTCGTCGATCATGCGCCCGTCGTCCGACGACGGAAGCCCGGCGTCGCGCCGGAACGCGGCCCACCAGGCGACGAGCAGGTCGCGGTCGGCGGCGGTGGCCGTGCGGGCGCGGCCGGCCGGCGCGGGCTGCGGCGGGCGCAGCGTCCCCAGCCGGAACAGCCGTTCGTGGCGCAGCACGCGCACCTCGCCGCTGTTCTCCCGGCCGTACGCGGCGGCGAACGCCTCGGCCACGGCTGCCGGGCCGTTCACGCCCGGGGGCGCCGGGTCGCGTCCGGCGAGCGCGGCGGGCAGTGCGGCGGCGGCTTCCTCGGGCATCGCGGACAGCGCCACCGGGTAGGGCGGAGTGCGCAGGAACGCCCCGGCCACCTCCCCGTCCGCCGCGTGCCACCAGCCGAACACCGGCGGCCGGTCGCCGTACACGTCGATGCCGAGCGCGGCCAGCGTGCTGCTGACCGAGAGCGTCGTGGTGTTGACGTCCGGGCGGGCGCGCAGAAAGCCCCCGGCGTGCGCACGGAAGGCGTCGAGGTCGTCCGAGAGTGTCCAGGCCATGGCCCAGGCTCTCGCTCCTCCAGTCGTCCCGCACCCGGTTTTCCCGGCACCCGGCCGGCCGGTGCGCGGCAGGAACGCTCAGCGCGCGACGTGGTGCACGTTGTGCTCGCGGAGGTCACTGAGCAGGCCGGAGGCAGCAGTGACGTCCTTGGTCAGTCCGCGAGGGCGTCGAGGCCGAGGGCGTGTTCGACGCGCATGCGGACCAGGAGTTCGCCGGGGACGCCGTTGCGCGCGCCGTACTCCTCGGCGCGGCCCTCGCCCATGTAGCGGGCGGCGATGCGCGTCGCCCAGGCGCGGACCTCGGGCAGGTCCTCGCTCAGCTCGGCGCGGCCGCGCAGCACCACCATGGAGTACGGCGGCCGTTCGTCGTCCACGCACAGCGACACCCGGCCCTCGCGGGCGAGGTTCCGGCCCTTCACCGTCTCCGCGCCGGTGTTGAAGACCACGTCGTCGCCGTCCAGCACGAACCACACCGGGGCGACGTGGGGGCTGCCGTCGGCGCGCACGGTCGCGAGCTTGCCGGTGCGCGTCCCCGCCGACACGAAGGCCCGCCACTCGTCCTCGGTCATCTTCTTCGCCATGCGCCCGATGATCGCACGCAACACCGACAAGCCCGGCGGAAAGGGACCGGCCCCGTGGCACACGTCCACGGGGCCGGCCGTCACGCCGCACACGGGAGGGCGGCGAGCCGACGGGTGCGCGCTAGCAGGTGGGCACTCCCGGCAACCAGGAGTCGGCCACATCGACGAAGATGTTCGAAATGTAGCCGCCGTAGTCCGGCAGGTAGGACCACGCGTCGTTGCTGTAGCCCTGGTAGTGCACCATCTGACCGCGCTTCTGACACTGCACGTTGACCGTCGTCGGGCCGGGCAGGGAAGCCACCGACGCCGAGTTCGTCGTGGCCTGTTCCCGGATGTTGACGTCCGAGCCCCAGGTCGGGAACGGCTTGGTGTCCGAACCGCCGCCCCCCGTCCACAGGTAGGTGACGGTGACCCAGCCGTTGTCGTTCAGGCCGACGTTGTAGAAGGTGCCGTCGGCGAGGTCGATGCCCGCCGGGTTGGCGACCTGGCGGCCGAACTGGTCCGCGCCGCCGTTGTAGTCGTCCTGGTAGGCGGCCTGCGCTTCGGGCCTGCCCTGCGGCAGGTCCTTCCACATCTCCCGCACGGAGGACGGGTTCCAGTAGTCGTCCTTGGTGTTCCACGGGCCGACGTCCCACACCGGCGCCGTCTCGCAGCGCGCCGGGCCGCACACCCGCACCGAGTACTCGTGGCTGCCCCTCGGCGACAGACCCCGCCGCGAGGGCAGCGCCACGAAGTGGTCGTTGGGCTGGATGACATGACCGTTGGCAGTGGTGTGCCCCACCAGACCCTCACGGGTCGCGAACACCGTCGCGGAGAACGCCGCAGCCGCCTGCGGCCGCTCCTTCGCCCGCTCCGAGGCCGGCACCGCCTCCGCCGACAGCCGCAACCCCTCCACCACCGGACCGGCCGAGCCGTCCGCCATCCCGAACAGGGTCACCCGCGCCTGCACCGAGGACGCCGCACGCGGCAGCAGCGCCGGCGCACCGGCCGCCGCCTCCCGCCACTCCGTCCACACGCCACCCGCGCCGCGCCCGCGCACGTCGACCGCGACCCGCGTGCCCTGCGGCGTCCGCGCCTGAAGGTCCACCGACACCCGGTGCACCGTACGGCCCAGCTCGCGCACCGGCAGCACCGCCGCACCCTGCGCGCCCTCGCCCCCGGCCGACGCCGGACGCACACCCTCCGCACGCAGCCGCAGCGCACCGTCCGTGAAACGGACGCCCACGTCGTCACCGCCCCGCACACCCAACTCCGCACGCCAGGACACCTCCTGGCCCGGCTTCGCCGGGCCGGCGGGCGCGGCACCGGCCGGGCCGGAGGCGGCGCCCAGGCCGACCATGGCGAGCAGTGCGACGGCGCCGCTCAGCGCCCGGTGGCGTCGTACCCGCGAGGTCAGCACGTCGGCACCCCCGGCAGCCAGGCGTCGGAGACGTCGATGAAGATGTTCGAGATGTAGCCGCCGTAGTCCGGCAGGTAGGACCAGGCGTCGTTGCTGTAGCCGCCGTAGTGCACCATCTGGCCGCGCTTCTGGCACTGCACGGTGACCGTCGTCGGACCGGAGAGGGTGGCGGTCACGGAGGAGTTGGTGGTGGCCTGGGCGCGGATGTTCACGCCGGAGCCCCAGGTCGGGAAGGACGTGCCGTCCCCGCCTCCGCCGCCCGGGGTGCAGGGCAGGCCGACGCCGCGTGCCGACAGGTAGGTGACGGGGTTGGCGCCGAAGCCGAAGCCGCCGTCCGGGTGGACCTCGAAGTGCAGGTGCGGGCCGGTGGACTGGCCTTCGCTGCCCATCAGCGCGATGCGCTGGCCGCCGGTGACGGTCTGTCCGACGGACACGTCACGGTGGTACATGTGCCCGTACTCGGTGACCGTGCCGTCGGTGTGCCGGATGCGGATCCACTGGCCGTACCCGCCGGCCGGGCCGGAGTGGGTGACGGTGCCGGGTCCGACGGCGTAGATGGGCGTGCCCCGGCTGTTGGCGATGTCCACGCCGTCGTGCCCGTCGTGGTAGCCCTGGCTGATCACACCGGCGGTCGGGCACGAGCCGGAGTAGGCGAGGGCCGGGGCGGTCGGCGCCTGCTGCGGTGCGGCCGTGGCGGCGGCGGGGAGGGCGACCATCGTCGCCAGTACCGCGCCGGCCGAGACGACCGTGGTGAGAAGTCTTCGGGCGGCGCGTCTGCCGTGGAATCGGAACATGCGCTCTCCTGGAGGCGTAGTGGAATCGTGTTTCCGTCCGGGCCGGATGCCGCCAGGAAAGCAGGGGCGTCATGCACGCGACAATAAGCGGGCGGGGTGCGAAAGTGACGGACCCGGGAAGCAGAAGACCACTGGTGGACGAATCGTCCCCAACCGGTGGACAACGCGGAGCGGGTGCCGTTGGTCCGACCTCTGGCGCCCGGCTCCCCCTCGGCCGCCCGGCCGCCTCACAGCCACACGTCGGGCCCGCCGCCGCGCCACTCGATCAGGTCCGGGTCGTCCAGCCGGATGCCCTCCGGGTCCAGGCCCGCACGGCGCAGGAACTCCAGCAGGTCGGCCTCGCTGTACGCGATGCCGAGAATCGTTCCGTCGGCACGGACACGGCGGCCGCCACCGCCGCCCTCCGCGGGCGGATACACGACGACGGGTGCACGGGCCATGCCTCCACGCTCGCTCTCCGCGCCGCCCGCCGCATCTCCTTTCGCCCATTCGGCTGGCCTCGGACGGCGGCTCGCGGACGGAAGGGCGGACGGAAAGCAGGGTCTCCGGCGCCGGCTCAGTGCGCGGACGCGTGCTTCGCGGGGCGCTCCAGCGGCACCTCGGCGCGCACGGCGTAGCCCCCTTCCGGGGTCGGCCCGAACGTGAGCCGGCCGCCGAGCAGGACGGCGCGCTCCTGGAGGCCCACGATGCCGTGGCCGCCGCCGGGAATGTCCGGACGCGGCGCCGCCCCGTCCGGCGGCCCGTTGCGGATGCTCACCCGCAGCGCCTCGTCGTCGACGTCGACGGTGACCAGGGTGCGGGCGCCGGGCGCGTGCTTGCGGACGTTGGTCAGCGCCTCCTGCACGGTGCGGTACGCGGTCCGTTCGACCGCCTCCGGAAGCCGGCGGCCGTCGGCGCCGTCCATGCGCAGTTCGGCGTCCAGCCCGGACCCCTCGACCAGCTCCGGCAGGTTGCCCAGCCGCGGCTGCGGAAGCAGTTCCGTCGGCCCGGCACCCGCCGCGCGCAGCACCACGATCATGCCGCGCAGTTCCTCCAGGGTGCCCGTCGCCAGCCGGCGCAGCGTCCCGGCGGCCTCCTTGACCTCCGGGTCGGCGGCGGTCACCTCCAGCGCCCCCGCCTGCACGGCCATCAGGCTGGCCTTGTGGGACACCACGTCGTGCATCTCCCGTGCCAGCCGGGCGTGTTCGCGGGCCAGGACCGTACGGGCGTGCAGCTCCCGCTCGTGGTCGCGCACGGTCGCCAGCTCCGCGACGCGGGCCGACAGGTCCTGCCGGGTCTGCACCAGGAGCCCTATGACGGCGGGACCGACGCCGAGCACCAGCGCGTAGATCAGGTTCTGCACGAGCAGTCCGGGCTCCGCCTCCGCGAACCGGCTCAGCGGCCACGGGATGAAGCTGCCCGTCACCACGGCCACCACCGCGAGCCGCACCTGCCAGGCGACCCGGCACCGGCTGGCCAGCGTGCCCAGCGCCACGATGGACGCCAGCAGCGCGACCCCCGCGTACAGACCGGGCAGCGCCAGAGCGAGCGTCAGCCGGGGCCAGCGGCGGCGCAGCAGCAGCGCCCCCGCGGCGACCCAGGACAGCACCGTCTGCCACAGATGCGGGGTGGGCAGCGAGAAGTACACGTCGAGCGAGGCCAGCACGGCGACCACGGCGTCGGTCAGCCAGCCGCGGCGCATCCACCGCAGGGCGGTCAGCGGCGCGCGCACCGCCCGCCGCAGCCGGCCCCCGCCCTGCGCGGGGGCGTCGCCGGCACGCCTCTGGTCGCCGGCCCGCACCTCGTCGGCGGCGGTGCCGTCGCCCGCGTCGAAGTTCTCGCGAGTGCCGGAAGTCTCGCGGGCGTCGGGAACCTCGCGGGTGCCGCGGAATCCGGCGGCGCCGTGGGCGTTCATCGCGCGCCGTCGGCGCCGAGCAGGCCCGCGCGTTCCGCGATCACGGCCGCCTGCACCCGGTTGGCCACGCCGAGCTTGGTGAGCACCGCGCTCACGTCGTCCTTCGCGGTCGCCGTGGAGAAGCACATCCGGGCGCCGATCTCGCCGTTCGACAGCCCCTCCCCGATGAAGGTGAGCACCTGCTTCTCCCGCCCGGACAGCTCCGCGACGGCACGGTCGGCGGACACCGCCTCGCCGCCCCGGCCGCCGTCCCGCAGGCGCCGCACCACCGAGGACGACATGCACCCCGCGCCCGTGCCCAGGGCCCGCACCGACCGCACCAGCACCTCCGGGTCGGTGTCCTTCAGCAGGAACCCGCCCGCGCCCAGCGCCAGCGCCTCGCCGAGGTACTCGTCGGTGTCGAAGGTCGTCAGCATCGCCACGTGCGGCGGTTCCGGCAGGCGGCGGATGTGCCGCAGCAGGGTGATCCCGTCGACGTCCGGCATCCGGATGTCGAGCAGGACGACGTCGGGCCGGTGCTCCCGTACGGCGGTCAGCGCGTCCGCGCCCGCGCAGGAGCCGACGACCTCTATGTCCGGGGCGCTGCCGAGGATCACGGTCAGGCCCGACCGGATGAGCACCTCGTCGTCGACGATGAGAAGCCGCAGCGTGGCGGCGGTTTCCGCGGTGGGGGACACGGCGTACCTCGGGAGCTCGTACCGGACCGTCAGGGATGTCCCGAACACACTGCGGGAGGGCGCCCCGGAGGACCAGCCGATGTGGCGGGTCTCACATCGCGTACGGGCCGCCGCGGGGAGGCAGCCTGACCCGTACCCCGGAGCGGGCCGTCGCCGCGGCGAGGCAGTACGCCGGAACGAGGGCCGAACGCCGAGCGGGTCGCCCCGCCCGGCGCCCCCCCGAGTGCTTCGGCCGCCGCCCAGTCTGACGCCCCCACCCGTACGGCGTAACCACCGGACGGCTGCCGTCTCCAGCCGGTCGGCGGGCGCCCGCCAGCCAGTTGGCGGTCCGTCGCCCCCCTGATGGCCACACTTCGCCATGCACAAGTAAAGAAGCACGTCCGAGGCTTGTGCACACCCCTCGGTGGGGTTGAAGGATCAGCCCCACCTACCAGCGACACCCACCAGCAGCACCTGCCCGCAGACCCCACCTGCCGGCAGCGGCACCATCGCCGCCACCGCGGCGGAACCGCAAGGGGGAACGCCTTGACCGCCTTCACCGCACCGAACGGCCGCACCAGACGCGGAGCCGCACGCGGCACCGCCGGCACCGGTCCGGGCGGCGCCCGCACCCGGCGCGGCACCGTCCTCGCCGCCGCGAGCACCCTGGCGACCACCGCCCTCATAGCCGGCGTCGTGGCCGTACCGTCGGCCGGCGCCGCCCCGGCGGCCGCGGCCGATGCCCCCACGGCCGCGGCCGACCGGGCCCAACGGGACCACCGGGCCGAGGCCCGCGGCGTGCGCGTCGCCGCCGCCCGTGCCGCCGCCCAGGGCATCGACTGGGCGGCCTGCCCCGCCGGCTGGGAACTGCCCGACCCCGTCCGGTGCGGCTGGGTCACCGTGCCCGTCGACTACGCCGAGCCGAACGGCGACACCGTGAAGCTCGCCGTCGACCGCGCCGCCGCGACCGGCGGGAAGGACGCCCACCAGGGCTCGCTCCTCTACAACCCCGGCGGTCCCGGCGGTTCCGGCATGCGCTTCCCGCTGCGCTCCACCACGGGCAGCGAGGCGTGGAAGAACCTCGCCGAGGCGTACGACTTCGTCGGCTTCGACCCGCGCGGCGTCGGCCGTTCCGCCCCCCTCTCCTGCATGGACCCGCAGGAGTTCGCCAAGGCCCCCAAGCCCGCGCCCGTCCCCGACGACGAGGCGGACAAGCGCGCCCACCGCAAGCTCGCCCGCGCGTACGCGGACGGCTGCGTCGAGCGCAGCGGCGACCTCCTCCGCCACATGAACACCCCGAACACCGCCCGCGACCTGGACGTGATCCGGGCCGCGCTGGGCGAGAAGAAGCTCAACTACCTCGGCGTCTCCTACGGCACCTACCTCGGCGCCGTCTACGCCGAGCTGTTCCCCGGCCACGTCCGCCGGATGGTGTTCGACAGCGTGGTCAACCCGTCCCGCGAGAAGATCTGGTACCAGGCCAACCTCGACCAGAACGTCGCCTTCCAGACGCGCTGGAACGACTGGACCGCATGGGTCGCCGAGCACGACGACGTGTACGGCATCGGTGCCACCGCCGAGCAGGTCCAGGAGCGGTTCACCGCGCTGCGCGCCGCCGTGAAGAAGGAGCCCGTCGGCGGCCTCGTCGGCCCCGCCGAACTGCTCGGCTTCTTCCAGGGCGCCACCTACTCCGACCGTGCCTGGGCGCCCGTCGCCGCCGTCTGGTCCGCCTACGCCAAGGGCGACGAGCAGGCCCTCGTCGACGCCGCGGGCCCGGACCCCTCCGACACCGCGGGCAACGTCTCCTCGGAGAACGGCAACGCCGTCTACACCGCCGTCGAGTGCAACGACGCGCGCTGGCCGTCGAACTGGAAGCGCTGGGACCGGGACAGCACCCGCCTGCACCGCGACCACCCGTTCCTGACCTGGTCCAACACCTGGATGAACCTGCCCTGCGCCGACTGGCCGCTGGAGCAGCGCGAACCCGTCGAGGTCCGTCCGGGCCGGAAGCTGCCTCCCACGCTGATCGTCCAGGCCGAACGCGACGCCGCCACCCCGTACGAGGGCGCCGTCGAGCTCCACGAGCGGCTGAAGGGCTCCCGGCTCGTCACCGAACGGGACGCCGGTTCGCACGGCGTCTCCGGGCTCACCAACCCGTGCGTCAACAAGCGCGTCGACGCCTACCTGCTGGACGGCACCCTCGGGAAGCGGGACGTCACCTGCGCCCCGCACGCCGAACCGCAGCCCGAGGCACAGGCGTCGGCACAGGCGCAGGCGCCGGGCACGGCGACCGTCTCCGCTCCCTGACCCGCGGCGCCGACACCGCGGACGCTCCCCACCGCCCACGGCATCGGCGCCGCACCGACCAGGCGGGGGCCGGAGGCCCCACACTCCGGCCCCCGCCCACCCCTCATACCGGTGAGGCCCCATACCGGTGAGGCCCCATACCGGTGAGGGGAGAGCGGTGCCCGACTTCCCCCGCCTCCCCTCACCACCCCACACCCCCCGCGCCTCCCTCCCACAACGCCGCACCACCCGGCCCGTCCGCCTCCCCCGTCTGCGACCCCGCGACCGGGGTAGAGGGAAGGGGACGGCCGGGGGGAGGCGGGCGCCGGTCCGCGTTCCGGCCGGGGAAGGGGACAGCATGACCGGGTCACCCGTCGAGGACGACCTCCGGGCGGCGGAGAAGAAGCTCCTGCAAGGGCTGACCATCGACGACCGGCGCCCCGAGCAACCCGTGGTGCTGGACGCGGAGGGACGGCCGCTCTCGACGTGGCGCGAGAACCACCCGTACGACGAGAAGCTGCGCAGAAAACCGTACGAGCGCACGAAGCGCCTGCTCCAGATCGAACTGCTGAAGGTGCAGCGGTGGGCCCGGGAGACCGGGCAGCGCATCGTCGTGGTCTGCGAGGGCCGGGACGCGGCGGGCAAAGGCGGCACGATCCAGCGCTTCACCGAACGCCTCAACCCCCGCGGCGCACGCGTCGTCGCGCTGGAGAAGCCGACCGAGCGGGAACGCGGCCAGTGGTACTTCCAGCGGTACGCCGCCCACCTCCCGTCCGCCGGGGAGATCGTCTTCTTCGACCGCTCCTGGTACAACCGGGCCGGCGTCGAGCGGGTCATGGGCTTCTGCACCCCGGAGGAGCACCGCCTCTTCCTCGAGCAGGCTCCGCTGTTCGAGCAGATGCTGACGGACGAGGGCATCCTGCTCGTGAAGTTCTGGTTCTCCCTCTCCCAGGGCGAGCAACGCACCCGCTTCGCGATACGCCAGGTCGACCCGGTGCGCCGGTGGAAGCTCTCGCCCACCGACCTGGCGTCGCTCGACCTGTGGGACGCCTACACCACGGCGAAGGTCGACATGTTCCGCGCCACCGACACCCCGCACGCGCCGTGGACCGTGGTCAAGAGCAACGACAAGAAGCGGGCCCGGCTGGAGGCCATGCGCCACCTGCTGAGCCGCTGCGACTACCCCACCAAGGACCCGGACGTCGTCGGGGACTGCGACCCGCTGATCGTCGGCCCCGCGGACACCCTCCTGGAGGCGGGCGAGGAACCGACCGACCTCTCCCCCACGCCCCTCGCCGACCACGACGCGGGCCCGGGCCGCCACCCCGGGCAGCCCACCTGTGACACGGCCGAGACGCGGTGAGACGCCCCCGGACGCCGCGGAGCCCGGGCGGGGACATCGCCCGGCCCGGGCTCCTTCGGTAGGTCGTGTGGGACTCGAACCCACAACCAATGGATTAAAAGTCCACTGCTCTGCCAATTGAGCTAACGACCCGCCCCCGCAGCATAGCCCGGAGGCGGGTCGATCATCGAAGCCATTCCCCCGTGAAGCGCCTACACCTCGGGCCCTCCCCCGGAGAGCACGGCGATCTCGTCAGCGGGCAGCACACCGGCCGCGTCATCAGCCGCACCGGCCCACGCCACCGCGACGACAACGGCCCGGGACCCGAACGGAGTTCGGGTCCCGGGCCGGGGAGTCGTGCCGGGCGTCAGCCCGTCGCGTCAGCCGTTGCGCTTCCAGCGCGGCTTGTCGGTGCGGCGGTCGGAGTGGCGCCCGCCCGCGTTGCCGCCGCCCCGGTGGAAGGAGCCGGCGCCGCTGCCGCGGTGGTCGTCGCGGCGGCCGTACGGGCGGCGCTCGTCACGACGGTCGCGGTTGAAGGGCCGGCGGTCGTCGCGCCGGTCGTCGCGGTTGAACGGACGGCCGCCGTCACGACGGTCACGGTTGAACGGACGGTCCTCGCGCCGCTCGCGGTTGAACGGACGGTCCTCCCGCCGGTCGCGGTTGTAGGGCCGACGGTCGTCGCGCCGGTCGTCCCGCTTGAACGGACGGCCGCCGTCACGACGGTCACGGTTGAACGGGCGGTCGTCCCGCCGGTCGTCACGGCCGCCGCCCTCGCGCCGGTCGTCGCGGCGGTCGAACGACCGCTCGTCGCGCTTGCGTTCGCGGCGCTCCTCGCGGCGGCGCTCCTCCGCGGCGCGGGCCTTCGCCTCGGCCTCGGCCTCCGCCGCCGCCTCGGCGGCGAGCGCCTCGGCGGCCGCGGCGACGGCCTCGTCCGGGTCGTCGCCCCGCTCGCGCGCGGCGCGCGCGGTGAGGCGGTCGGCCTCCTCGCGCAGCTCGGCGGCGCGGCGCTGCGCGCCTTCCAGGCGCCGGGCCAGGTCCTTGGCCTCGCGCTCCGCCTGCTTGGCGGAGTTCGCCGTGGACTCGGCCTGCACCTCGGTCAGCGAGCGGGCGCCGGTGATGCGGGCGACCTCGTCGTCGAAGACGTCGCCGCGGCCGATGATGTGGCGGGAGGCGTCGACGCCCGCGTCCTCCATCAGCCGGAAGATCTGCCGCCGCTGGTGCGGCAGGGCGAGGGAGACGACGGTGCCGGACTCGCCCGCGCGGGCGGTGCGGCCGGAGCGGTGCAGGTAGTCCTTGTGGTCGCCGGCCGGGTCCACGTTGAGGACCAGGTCGATGCCGTCGACGTGGATGCCGCGGGCGGCGACGTCCGTGGCGACGAGCGTGTTGACCTTGCCGTCCTTGAAGTCGGCGAGGGTGCGGGTGCGGGCACCCTGGGTCATGCCGCCGTGCAGGGCGTCGGCGCGCACGCCGGCGTCGCGCAGCTGCTCGGCGACGCGGTCGGCGCCGAGCTGGGTGCGGACGAAGATGATGGTGCGGCCCTTGCGGGCGGCGATCGCCGCGGTGACGGGCTGCTTGTCACGCGGCTTCACCACCAGCACGTGGTGCGTCATGGTCGTGACGGCGCCCTGGGCCGCGTCCACCTGGTGGCTGACCGGGTCGACGAGGTAGCGGTCGACGAGGGTGCCGATCTCCTTCTCCAGGGTGGCGGAGAACAGCATGCGCTGGCCGCCCTCCGGGATGAGGTCGAGGAGCTCGGTGACCTCGGGCAGGAAGCCCAGGTCGGACATCTGGTCGGCCTCGTCCAGGACGGCGATCTCGACGTCCTGGAGCGAGCAGGCGCCGCGGTTGATCAGGTCGCGCAGGCGGCCCGGGGTGGCGACGAGGATGTCGACTCCGCGCTCGAGGGCGTAGATCTGGTTGCCCATCGAGGTGCCGCCGCAGACGACCTTGAACTTGAGGCCGAGCACGTCGCCGTACGGCTGGAGCGCGTCGGAGACCTGCATGGCCAGTTCGCGGGTCGGGGTGAGGATGACGCCGCGCGGGCGCTTCTTCTCCGTACGGCCGCCGGTGAGGCGGCTGAGCAGCGGCAGGCCGAACGACAGCGTCTTGCCGGAGCCGGTACGGCCGCGGCCGAGGATGTCCTTGCCGGCGAGGGCGTCGGGGATGGTGGCGGCCTGGATGGGGAACGGCGTGGTGACGCCGTTCTGTGCGAGCTTGCGGACGACCTGCTCGGGAAGACCGAGGTCGCCGAAGGTGAGGGACTGTTCCGCGTCGGCGTCCTCGGGGAGAACGGCGTCAAGGGCGGAAACGGGCGCAGACATGCGTGAACAAACCTTCCGGAGTCATCGGCACGTGCCCATAACTCCGTGAAGCACACTGGACCGCCTCGATGCGGTCTGCCACGGCAGGGAAGGAACGCGCCACACGGCGCGCTTCAGTCGTGGCGCCGGGCGAGGGTGAATGGGATCAAACGATCTACCACCATACGCACCCGGTGGGGTGGCGCGCAAACCGGTGCAGCCGGTGGTGAGGGCCGTCACACACGCGTTCTCGGCAGGCGGTTCGGGATGCCCGGGTGTCACCGGTCGTGCGCCCAGGCCGGGGCTCCCGCGCCGCCCGCACCGCCGCCCTCCGAGCCGCCGCCGCTGCCCCCCGCGGGCGGGGTGGCACCACCGGACGGTCCCGAGGCACCGGAGGTGCCGCCGGACGTGGCGCCGCCGCCGTTCGCGTCTCCGCCGCCCGTGCCGCCGGGCGTACTGCCGCCCTCGGATCCGCCCGTGCCGCTGGACGGCGACGGGCCGGGGTCGCCGCCGCCCGTCGCGTCACCCGGGGTGCCGCCGGTGGCCGGGGGCTGCGGGCCGCCGCCGGGGGTGCCCCCGTCGTCACCGTCGCCGTCCCTCCCGTCGCCGCGGCCGCCCTTCGCCCGGTCGTCGCCCTCGCGCTCGCCCTTCCCGTCCTTGCCGCCCTCGCCGCCGTCGTCGCCGTCGTCGCCGTGGGAGCCGTGGGAGCCGTCCCCGCGCCGGTCGCCGGCCTCCTTGCCGTCTCCCCCGTCCGCACCCGCGCGGCCCGGGCGCCCTCCGTCACCGTGGTGGCCGTCCGCCTTCTCCCCGTCCCGGCCTCCGGCCTTCTCGTCCGAGCCGGCCGACTTCCGGTCGCCGTCACGGCCGTCCTTCGCGTCGTCGGACGACCCGGCGGCCATGCAGCCGGTAGCGGCGGCCAGCAGCAGCGCACAGGCGACCGTACGGGCGGTCGCGCGGCCGACCCTGCGGGCGGCGGCACGGGCGGGGACGCGGGCGGGGACACGAGTAGGGACGCTGCGGGCGAGGGACGCTCTGGACACGGTGCCTCCGGGGATGCGAGCGGTGCGGGCAGTGCGGGCGGGGAACCAGCGTCCTGCTCAACTTCCCCGACCTCCCGCAGGACACGGCGCCGGGCACCGCCGCGGACCCGACGTTCCCTCCGTCGGCGCAGGCGAGCACCGCCGTTCGGCGCCGGTGACCCGCCGGCCCGTCAGCATTCCCTGCGCGTCCCGTGGTTCGCCGCGCCCGGCGGCGGGGCGGCGCGGGTGTGCGGCTCGTCGCCGGGGGCCTCAGACCGCGCCGGTCAGCACCAGTCCCGCGGCCGCCGCGCCGGTGCCCGCACACACCGACGCGGCCACGTTCGCCCCGGCGAGCACCCCACGGCCGCTCTCCGCGAGCCGCAGCGTCTCCCAGGAGAACGTCGAATACGTGGTCAGCGCCCCGCACAGCCCCGTTCCGAGCAGCGCCTGCACGTCGTCCCCCGCTCCGCTCCCGCCGAGAACCGCACCCGTGAGCAGGCCCAGTGCCAGGCAGCCGGTGACGTTGACGGCGAAGGTCCCCCAGGGGAAGTCGGTGGCGTGACGGCTCTGCACCGCCCGGTCCGCCAGGTACCTCAGCGGGGCCCCGAGCGCCCCGCCCAGTGCGACCCACAGCCACGTCACGGCCGTCGCCTCCCCACGACCCTGCGGGTCCCCCACGCACCCGCGGCCACCGCGGCGACGGCCACCAGCGGCGTGGCGGCCACGGACACGAGCGCCACGCCGGGACGACCGTCCGCCGCCCGCGCGACCGCCTCGACGGCGTACGTGGAAAAGGTGGTGAACCCGCCCAGCACGCCGACGCCGAGGAACGGCCGGGCGAGCGGGTGGGACCACGCCGCGCGCCACCGTCCCGGGCCGGGCCGCGCTTCGGCGATCAGCACCATCAGCACGCCGATCAGCGCACAGCCGAGCCCGTTCACGGCGAACGTCCCCCACGGGAAGCCATGGGGGCGTGCGGGGAGCGCGAGCGTCAACGCGTGGCGCGCGAGCGCGCCCGACGCGCCCCCGCAGGCGATCGCGCCGAGCAGCGGCCACCGTCGCCGGCCCACGGTCTCCGCCCGGTGCCGCGCGAGGCGCAGGTCGACGTCCGAGTCGACGGGATCGGAGGACGGTCGCCGGGCGCCGGAGCGGGTCACCCGTAGCCCAGGGCGTGCAGACGTTCGTCGTCGATGCCGAAGTGGTGGGCGATCTCGTGGACGACCGTGATCTCGACCTCCTCGACCACCAGGTCGCGGTCGCCGCCCTCGGACTCGACGAGCCGCAGCGTCGGTCCGAGGTAGACCGTGATGCGGTCCGGCAGCACGCCCGCGTACCACTCGCCGCGTTCGGTCAGCGGCGTGCCCTCGTACAGACCCAGCAGGTCGGGGTCGTGCGCCGGGGGCTCGTCCTCGACGAACACCGCCACGTTGTCCATGAGCCTGGTCAGCTCGGGCGGGATGCGGTCCAGGGCCTGGGCGACCAGTTCCTCGAAGTCCTCGCGCGTCATCTCCAGCACGCCGCCATTGTCGCCGCACCCGCCCCGGCGCACGAGGCGCCCCGCCCCACCGCATCCCGTCGCCCGGTCCCCACCCGTCCCGGGACACCGGCGGGGACCCGTTCCGGCACCACGCGACCCGGCGCACGTATCGCCCATGCCGCACCGGGTGGTGTTCAATGCCCCTGTTCTGCATGAATCTCCTGCGTCCAGGGCATAGGGGGCTCCATGGCCGCGCGTGAAGAACGGCACCGTCCGACCCTCCGTCCGTTCCGATCGCCGGGAGCCGCCCTCTCACGTGCCGGGCGCGCGGGACGCGCCGCCGCCGCACGCGTACGGCGGTGGGTGAGACGTCCGCGCAACAGCCCCGCCGCCGCGGCCGCCGACGGAGCGGCGCAGCCCCCGCAAGGTGCGGAACTGTCCCGGGAGGGGCGCCCCGCGCAGCGCTGGAAGCGTGCGGGCGGCCTGGTCGCCATCACCCTCCTGGGGGCCTGGCTGGGCCTGCTGATCGTGGGAAACGTGCGCACCGACGTCGGGCCGATGGACACCACGATGACCCTGCGCCCCTCGCTCTCCGGCGGCACGAAGATCAACGTGTCGCCGCTCGGCTCCCTGGAGCTGGACAGTCATCACGCGCCGCTCCGCCTCGACGTGAACGTCGACCAGCTCGACCCCGTACGGTCCACCGCCCTCGTCAGCCACCCGGAACGGATCAACGGCCTCGAGAACGAGATCACCACCGACGTGCAGGACGGCGTACTCGACGTCGCCGTACGCACGGTCGTCGCCGTGGTGCTCGGCTCCACGGTGCTGGGCCTGGCCGTCTACCGGCGCCCGCGCCGCGCGCTGGCCGCGGGCGGACTCGCTCTCGCGCTGCTCGCCACTTCCGGCGTCACGGCGCTCGCGACCTGGAACCCGAAGTCGGTGCTGGAGCCGAAGTTCTCCGGCCTGCTCGCCAGCGCGCCGTCCGTGGTGGGCAGCGCCCGCAGCATCGTCACGGACTTCGGCGTCTACCAGGAGGAACTGGCCCGGCTGGTCACCAACGTCACCAAGCTCTACGAGGCGACCTCCACCCTGCCCGCCTACCAGCCGTCGCCGAACACCACGCGCGTGCTGCACGTCTCCGACATCCATCTCAACCCGATCGCGTGGAGCGTCGTGCGCTCCCTGGTCGAGCAGTACGACATCGACGTCATCGTCGACGCGGGCGACACCATGGACCACGGCACCGCCGCCGAGAACTACTTCCTCGACCCCGTCCCGGACCTCGGCGCCCCCTACGTGTGGGTGCGCGGCAACCACGACTCCATCGAGACGCAGGCGGCCATGGCCGAGCTGGGCGAC
This sequence comes from Streptomyces hazeniae, assembly GCF_031845485.1. Lineage (NCBI taxonomy): Bacteria > Bacillati > Actinomycetota > Actinomycetes > Kitasatosporales > Streptomycetaceae > Streptomyces > Streptomyces hazeniae. The sequence goes on along the minus strand of NZ_JAVREQ010000010.1, from coordinate 112,501 downwards.
GGCGTGTACGTGCTGGACAACGGCGTCGCCGTGACCGTCGCGGGCGTCCGCATCGCCGGCATGGGCGACCCGCAGTTCACCCCCGACCGTTCCGTCGTCCCCGAGGGCGACCCGGCGGAACGCGCCGCCGGGCGTGAGCTGGCGTTCGCGCTCCGCAAGCAGGCGGCACAGGACACCCCCGTGGACATCGCCGTGATGCACAACCCGGTCGCCGCCGCCGAGACCGACGGCGAGGTGCCGCTCGCCCTCGCGGGCCACACCCACAAGCGCAGCAACGAGATCCTCGAGGACGGCACCCGCCTGATGGTCGAGGGCACCACGGGCGGCGGCGGCCTCCGCGCCGTCGAGGACGACGACCCGCAGCAGGTGCAGGCCACCGTGCTCTACCTGGACGAGGAGACCGACCGGCTCCAGGCCTGGGACTCGATCACGCTCGGCGGGCTGGGGCTGTCCAAGGCCGAGGTCAGCCGGCACCTGCCCGGCGACGTGAACCCGCCGGAGCCCACCCCGTCCCCCTCCCCCTCCTCCCCCTCGCCGTCGCCTTCGGTGCCGGGCGAGCCGCCCGGCACGCCCGGCCCGGGGAGCCCCGCACCCGGCGTCCCGCCCACCACCGGCGCCCCCGCCCGGGAGGCGGCGCCGTGACCTGCGGCGTTCCACCGATCACGGTCGTACGGGAATCCGTTTTGGCGTTCCGTCCCGCCATCCCATATGCTTCTCACGTCCCCGACGCGCTGCGAAGCGCCCAGGTGGGTCATCAGCCCTCATCGTCTAGTGGCCCAGGACGCCGCCCTTTCAAGGCGGTAGCACGGGTTCGAATCCCGTTGGGGGCACGCACCACCCTGTGCGAGACTGGTTCCCGCACAGCACGAGCTTGGTCCTGTGGAGCAGTTTGGAGTGCTCGCCACCCTGTCAAGGTGGAGGCCGCGGGTTCAAATCCCGTCAGGACCGCTGTGGCTGGGTAGCTCAGTTGGTACGAGCGTCCGCCTGAAAAGCGGAAGGTCGCCGGTTCGACCCCGGCCCCAGCCACACCGCGTGAACAGGGAAACCCCCTGCCGGACACGTCCGGCAGGGGGTTTTCTCGTGAGGTGACATCACCGGCCGACCTCAGTGCGGCCATCGGATGTGCCGTCGTCCGGGCGCGCCCCTGGCAGCGGAACCGGCTGGGGCCCGCTGCCCAAGGCCGATGACGACGGCAGGGAGTGACCGCTCAGCAGGCCTGCTGCGGCCCGCTGTTCTCCGTGCCGACGCGCCCAACGGCCGTCTCGTCGCCCAGCCCCGTGCCCGCAGCGCGGGGGATGTAGCAGGAATAGCGGGTCTTGTTGATGACCTCCAGGTGGATGTGCGCGCCGGTGTCGCCGTTCACCTGGTAGCAGGAGGAGTACCGGAAGCGGCCCGTCTCGCCGAGCTTCGTCCACGGGCCGACCGTGGCGCCGACCGCGATGGCGTCCGGCTTGCGGTCGACGTGCATCACGTCCGCCCGTCCGACCACGGCGCCGGTGGCGTCGTTGCGGGCCTCCAGACCGATGCGCCAGCCGCCGTCGGCGAGGTTCCCGGTCGCACAGCCCGGGGTGACGGTGACCACGCGGACCGACACCGGGCTGCCCGACGCCGTCTTGCTACCGAACGGCGAGACGACCGTGGCCCCCGGATTCTGGTAGATGTCCACCGACCAGTCGTTCAGATAGCCCCAGTTGGAGAAGACCCGGTGGTGCGAGGACGGCGGGGTCTGGCCGAACCGGTCCCAGATGGACGGTCCCTGGATGGGCGGGTAGACGTTGATCGGGTCGGCGGCCAGCGGGCGTGCGGCCTTTTCGGGCGCGCCCTGGGTGTCCGGCCCGGCTGCGGGGGAGGCGGGCGCGGCGACCAGGACCGAGGACGCGGCCAGGACGGTGACGGCGACGGCGCGGGCGAGTGCGAGGAGTCTCAAGGCTTCTCCGTGCGGTGGGGGGACGACGGACCGGCGGAGGGCCTGGACGGCGCCCCGCCGCCGCAGAGTCAAGCACCGGCCCCGCAGCATGACCAGACGTCAGACACGCCCGCTCCACCCGGTGGCCTCTGCTCGGAGCCGTCGCTCCGGACCGTCGGACGCGTCGGACGCGTCGGACAACGGTGATCCCCTGCCGGACGCCTCCGGCAGGGGATCGTTTCGGCGGTTTCGGTCGCTCCCTGCCTGGAGGGGCAGGATCGCCGCCGCGCTCACGCGGGTCGTGTCAGGAGACGTCGGTGATCTTCGGCATCTCGCCTTCCGTCGTGGTGATGTCGATGACGGAGAACGCCGCGCCCTGCGGGTCGCCGAGGGAGGCGAAGCGGCCGAACGGCGTGTCCACGGGGCCGAAGTGGAGCCTCCCGCCGCTCTCGGCCGCCCTCGCGACGGCGTCGTCGCAGTCCGGCACGGTGAAGTAGACGTTGAGGTAGGACGGGACCTCGGGCGGGAAGTCCGCTGCGTTCATCTTCATCCGGCCGAGGACGGCGTCCTCGCCGAGTGCGTAGACGTTGAAGTCCATGCCTCCGGTGTCCTCCACGTGCCGCACGCGGTACGGGAAGACGCGGGAGAAGAAGGTGTCGGCCGCCGGCGCCTCCCGGGTGTAGACCTCCGCCCAGCAGTACGCGCCGGGGACGGCCTCGGCGTCGAAGCCCTGGTGCGTGCCGGCCCGCCACGCCGAAGACGACGCCGCCCGGGTCGCGGACGAGCAGCATCCCGCCGAAGTCGCCGACGTCCATCGGCCCCATCAGCACCTCGCCGCCCGCATCCCGCACCTTCTGCGCGGTCGCGTCGAGGTCGGGCGAGGCGAGGTACAGGCACCAGGCGCCGGCGCCGCCTTCCATGCCGGGCATGGTGGGCGAGACGGCGGCGACGGCCTTGCCGTCGGCGTACGCCTGCGCGTAGTCGCCGAACCGCGGGTCGGGTGCGGCGAACGTCCAGCCCAGCACGTCGCCGTAGAAGCGCTTCGCCGCATCGACGTCGTCGAACATCGCGTCGGCCCAGCAGGGGGTGCCTTCCGGTCGCACGGCCATCACTCTGCGCTCTTTCCGTATCGAGGGGCTTCCCCCTCCTTTCACGCTAGCCACGGCCCGGCGCCCTCGCACGCCGACGAGGGTCACGCGCCCACGGAGAGTCTCCGGGCCAGCTCCATCAGATCGCGGCGGCGCAGAACACGGCCGGGCCATCCCGGCAGCGGCACGTGGAGCACCGCGGTCCAGCGTTCCGGCAGCGCGCCGATTCCGTAGCAGGCCCCGGCCAGCCCGCCCGTCACGGCGGCGACCGTGTCGGTGTCGCCGCCGAGATCGACGGCCGCGCGCACGGCCTGCTCGAAGTCGCACGTCGTCCGCAAAGCCCACACGGCCGATCCCAGGCACGGCCACACGGCGCCGTTGAACTCGGTCGCCTTTCCGGGGTCCCAGTCGGGTGCGAGCACCGCTGCGTACCGCTCCCGGTGTTCCGGGTGGACGGCGGTGAGGGTCTCCGGGATCGCTGCGAGCGGGTCGTCGCCGTGGAGGGCGCAGCGCACCAACTCGTGGAAGACTGCCGTGCCCTCCCATGCCGCCGGGTCGCCGTGGGTGAGCGCGGTGATGCGGCGGGCCGCGTTCATCGTGGCCCGGCGGCCGGCACTCGCGAAGTGCACCGCGGCCGTCGAGGCGCGCATCAGAGCTCCGTTGCCCGCCGCGCGCAGGTTGGTGTCGAAGTGGGTCGCGGCGGCCGTGTCCCAGGGCTTGCCGTTCGTGAGCACGTCCTCGGTCTGCAGTCCGATGTCCTTGGGATCGGCTGCCGCCCAGCGCTGGAAGCGCCCGAAGACGTCCGGCAGGTCGAGGCGGCAACGGTCCAGCAGGGACTCCCCGACCAGCACGGCCATCTGCGTGTCGTCCGTCGCCTCCCCCGGTTCCCAGCCTCCGCCCCCGCACATCTCCCCGCCCCTTCCGGGCTCGGGGAACCGTGCGGAGAACGCGCCCTCCGGCCCGAATTCGAAAGGCGCGCCCAGTGCGTCTCCGACCGCAGCGCCCACGACGGCGCCGGCACAGCGGAGCAGCCGTTCGGGCGCGGGGTCGTGCGGAGAACCGTGCGGCATGCGCCTCAGGTTACGGGCCGCTCCGGGACGTGCGACCTACGTCGCAGAGCGGAGGTCGTTGGTCCGCCGGGTCGATCCGGACGGGACGGGGGCTGCGTAGGTTCGGGCGCATGCGGATCGGGATTCTGGGGACGGGGAACGTCGCGCGGGCGCTGGGGGAGGGATGGGCGGCGGCCGGACACGAGGTGGTGCTGGGGTCGCGGGCCCCGGCGGAACGGGGGGACGCCGGGCCGGACGTACGGTCGCTCGCCGGGGCCGCGGCGCACGGTGAGGTGCTGGTGAACGCGACGCCCGGCACGGAGTCGGAAGCGGTGCTCGCCTCGCTCGCCGGGGAGGTACCGGCGGGCACGGTGCTGGTGGACGTCGGCATCGGCTTCACGCTGGACGGCGCACTCGCCCATCCCGGTGTTTCGCTGGGCGAACGGCTCCAGGCCGCGCATCCGGCGCTCCGGGTGGTCAAGACGCTGTGCACGGTGACCGCTTCGGTGATGCGCGATCCGGGCGGGCTGAGCGGACCGTCCACGGTGTTCCTGTCCGGTGACGACGCCGGCGCGAAAGCCGTCGTGGGCGGGCTGCTGCACGATCTCGGCTGGCCGGAGACGGCCCTCCTGGACCTCGGCGGCATCGGCACGGCACGTGGTCAGGAGCACTTCGCGCTGCTCTTCCTGGGCGTGGCCGGGGCGTTGGGCTCGCACGCCTTCAACGTCCGCGTGGTGCCGGAGGCGGACACGGCGACCGTGGCGGCGGCGCGTACGGCGCGGCGCTCGCACCGGTACGCGGAGGCGGTGGCGTTCTACCGCGACGTCGTCCGCCTTCCCGTGGTCCACCTGGCCGAGGACGGTCCGGACGGGCACGGGGTGGCGGTCTTCGGGCTGCCGGGCACGCCGGCGACGTTCGAACTGCTGCCGGAAGACCGGCCGTTGCCGGGCGGTCGTCCGCACGAACAGCTGGTGCTGTACTTCCCGGGCCGGGCGGCCCGGGACGCCGTCGTCGGCCGGCTGGCGGACGCCGGTCACGAGCCGGTCGGGCAGAACCGCTACTGGACCCTCAACGACGCCGTCACCTTCCGGGACCCCGACGGGGCCGAACTCGTCCTCGCCCCCTGGGTCTTCGGCGCGGAGCCGCCGCCCGCCCGCAGGCGGCGGGCGGGGGTCGTCACGCCGGCCACCGGACGAGGGCGCTGAAGACGAGGTACAGCGCGACGACCGCGACCGGCGCCAGGACCGACACCAGCACCCGGAGCGCGGCGAAACGCCGCTGCCGGGGCAGGGCCCAGCTCAGGACGAGCAGGCCGGCCGGGACGAGGAGGCCCCAGCAGAAGACGGCGAAGGCGGTGGCGAAGCTGTCCTCGAAACGGTCGGCCTCACTGCCGAAGCACGAGTCGCAGGCCATCTGCGACAACCCGGCGATGCCGACGACGACGAAGCCAAGCGGCAGCGTGACGAGGGTGCTCATCAGCGGGGCGATCCAGCACCTCGGAGCGGGGGTGTGCGGGGCGGTCGTATCGGTCATGCGCCCATCCAACGCCGTTCGGCGCCCCGGGGCCTGAGTCGCCGTACTCACCGGCACTCCGCCGGAGTACGGAGCCGCTGAGACCGGGGAGGGGGACCTCGCGGCACCCCTCCGATGTCAGTGGTCCGTGCGAGCGTGGTGGCATGACGACGATGCCGGACGGACGTGCCGTCCCGCCGCCGCGGGCCGACGAACGGGCCACGCTGGAGAGCTGGCTGGATTTTCACCGGGCGACCCTGCCGCTGAAGTGCGCCGGTCTGGACGACGCGCAGCTCCGGCGTGCCTCCGTGGAGCCGTCGTCGATGACGCTGCTGGGTCTGGTCCAGCACATGGCGGAGGTCGAACGGAACTGGTTCCAGCGGGTGTTCACCGGCTCTCCGGTGGACCGGGTGTACGAGGACGGTCCGAACGGCTTCACACTGTCGGCCGGTCGGGGGATCGACGAGGTGCTGGCCGTCTGGCGCGTGGAGGTCGCACGGAGCCGCGCCGCGATCGCCGACGCGTCGCTGGACGACTGCGGCACGCTGCCCGCCGCGGAGGCCGCGCATCTCGGCGGCGACGACAAGGTCTCCCTGCGCTGGATCCTGGTCCACATGATCGAGGAGTACGCCCGTCACAACGGCCACGCCGACCTGCTCCGCGAACGCCTCGACGGCGCCACGGGGACGTGAGACGAGCACCGACACCGTGATGCAATTGCGACAAAAGGGGCATTGCGGCGAGACCTGCTGGTGGCGAGCATGACAGAAGGAGCAACACTGCTCGAACGGGGCAGCCTCCTCTCACGTGGAGGTGAGGCGTATGGCCACGAGCCAGCCTTCTCCGGCGGCGGGCCCGCCGGGCAAGATCCGCCGCAGCTTTCTCCCCCGCTGGCGCTTCTTCACCTGGGTGATCCTCGCGTTCAACCTGATCATGCTGATCTGGGTAATCACCGGCGCCACCAGTGGCCCGGACTGCAGCGGGAAGACCGGGGACGCCCTGACGACCTGCCAGGCGGGTCAGGTCGGCACGGGCATCGGGGTCTCGCTGCTCATCGTGCTCTGGGCGTTGAGCGACGTCATCCTCGGCGTGCTGTGGCTGGTCACCAAGCCGCACGGGCGCAACTGTCCCGCCTGCGGCAACAGCGTGCGCAAGGGCGTGATGCAGTGCCGCTCGTGCGGATACGACTTCCGTCGGATGCTGCAGCAGGACACCCGCACCGGTCCCGTGCAAGGAGGCACCGGCCGCGGTTGGGGCCAGGAACGCTCCGGGCCGTGAGTCGCCGGCAAGCCGGCAGGGACGGCCGCCCCTGCGCCGGGCGTCAGGCGCGGCCGCCGGGGTGGCGGTGGCGATGCAGCCAGAAGACGGTGCAGGAGACGAGGGACCAGGCGGCCAGGCAGGCGTACGGCTGCGGATGGAGGTTGCCGGGAAAGTAGACGGCCGTGTGCTGGGCGTTGACGGAGGCGCCGGGCGGGAGCCAGCGGCCGACGGTGCCGAACGGGGAGGGCAGCAGGGGCCAGGACACCGCGCCTCCGGAGGAGGGGTTGCCGAGGATGACCATCAGCCCCCAGGTGGGAAGGACCGCCCAGCGGTCGAAGAGGGCCTGGAACATCGTGAAGACCATTCCGGACGTGAACATCGTCAGGGAAAGGATCAGCCACGCGTGCGCGAACGGCAGGCGCACCGCGGCGAGCAGCCAGTCGACGACGGCGGCGATGGTGAAGCCGCCGAGAACGGCGTACCCGGCGGTGAAGGCGATGCGTTCGGCCGGATCGAGGGCCTTGGCGTGGACGCCGAGCTGGATGGCGCCGACGAAGCCGATGATCACGGCGGCCAGGGAGATGTAGAAGAGCGCGAGGCCGCGTGGGTCGCCGGGCTGGAGCGGATGGAGATCCCGCACCCGGACCGTGACGCCGACGGCGTCTCCCGCCTTCGGCCCGGCCTCCCGCAGCAGCTGCGCCACGGACGAGCCGGCGGCGCCCGCCACGTCCAGCTCGACGCCCCGCTCGCGGGAGAGCCGGATGATCGCGAAGACCTCCTGTGCCTCCATCGCGCTGCGCGCCGCGCCGTACGAGGGGAGTCGGTGCAGGGTGAGCGAGGAGTCGAGCCGCTGCTCCAGGGCACGGACGAAGGCGGTACGCCGCCCGCCCTGGTCGGCCTCGCCGACGACGGCCGTGGGGACGTGACGCGGGGCGGGGTCGGCCATGGCGTAGGTGTAGGAGCCGGCGAAGAGGCCGGCCGCGGCGGCCACGATCAGCGAGATCACCACGGCCGGGAGAAGGGGGGACGCGCGGAACGCCGCCCACCAGCCGCGCGGGCCCCGCCGTGCCGCCTGTGTTCCCGCTTCCTCCGGTGCCCCCGGCCCTCGCGGTGCCTCCGGCGCACCCGCACCGTCCGGCTCCTCCTGTGGCCCCGCCGCGTCCCGCTCCTCGTCGCTCACCCGGATCACCGTAAAGGGGATCCACGGGATGTTCCGGTAGCGGCAGCGAGCGGTTCGGCGGGGATCCGGCGGCGCCGGGCAGGGGGCCGCGGCCCGGAATTGATTCGCCACCCGAATCCGCGAGGTGCGATCCTGGGCTCCGTATGTCCAGATCTCCTGCCGCCGCCCCGACGCTCCCCGCCCTGCTGGAGCGCCTGCCCGAGCTGATGCTGCGCGACCAGCAGCGGCTGGGGCGCCGTCTCGACGGCGCGCGCCGCATCCGCAAGCCGGAGGCGCGGGACGCCGTGCTCCGCGAGATCGCGGACGCGATGGACGTCTCCGAGCTGCGGGTCGCGTCCCGCCGGGACGCGGTGCCGGCGATCACCTACCCCGAGCAGCTCCCGGTCAGCCAGAAGAAGGACGCGATCCTGGAGGCGATCCGCGACCACCAGGTCGTGATCGTCGCCGGTGAGACGGGTTCCGGCAAGACCACGCAGATCCCGAAGATCTGCATGGAGCTGGGCCGCGGCCTGCGCGGCACCATCGGCCACACCCAGCCGCGCCGCATCGCGGCCCGCACGGTCGCGGAGCGCGTGGCGGAGGAGCTGAAGTCGCCGCTGGGCGAGACGGTGGGCTGGAAGGTCCGCTTCACCGACCAGGTGAAGGACCACACGCTGGTCAAGCTGATGACGGACGGCATCCTGCTGGCCGAGATCCAGACCGACGGCGAGCTGCGCCAGTACGACACCCTGATCATCGACGAGGCGCACGAACGCAGCCTCAACATCGACTTCCTGCTCGGCTACCTCGCGCAGCTCCTGCCCCGCCGCCCCGATCTCAAGGTCGTGATCACCTCCGCGACGATCGACCCCGAGCGGTTCTCCCGCCACTTCGGCGACGCCCCGATCGTCGAGGTCAGCGGCCGCACGTACCCGGTGGAGGTGCGGTACCGGCCGCTGCTGGAGGAGAACTCCGACGAGAAGGACCGCGACCAGGTCACCGCGATCTGCGACGCCGTCGACGAACTTCAGGCCGAGGGCCCGGGCGACGTGCTGGTCTTCCTCTCCGGCGAACGCGAGATCCGCGACACCGCCGACGCGCTGAACAAGAAGAAGCTGAGACAGACCGAGGTGCTGCCGCTGTACGCGCGCCTCTCGCACGCCGAGCAGCACCGCGTCTTCCAGCGCCACTCCGGACGCCGCATCGTCCTCGCCACCAACGTCGCGGAGACGTCGCTGACCGTCCCCGGCATCAAGTACGTGATCGACCCGGGCACCGCCCGCATCTCGCGCTACAGCCACCGCACCAAGGTGCAGCGCCTTCCCATCGAAGCCGTCTCGCAGGCCAGCGCCAACCAGCGCAAGGGCCGCTGCGGCCGTACGTCGGACGGCATCTGCATCCGGCTGTACTCGGAGGACGACTTCCTCTCCCGCCCCGAGTTCACCGACGCCGAGATCCTGCGGACCAACCTGGCCTCCGTCATCCTCCAGATGACCGCGGCCGGTCTGGGCGACATCGAGAAGTTCCCCTTCATCGACCCGCCGGACCACCGCAGCATCAAGGCCGGTGTGCAGCTGCTGGAGGAACTGCACGCGCTGGACACGCAGCAGAAGGACCCGCGCAAGCGCCTGACGAGGACCGGCCGGCAGCTCGCCCAGCTCCCGGTCGACCCGCGGCTGGCGCGCATGGTGCTGGAGGCGGACCGCAACGGGTGTGTCCGCGAGGTCATGGTCATCGCCGCCGCGCTGTCCCTCCAGGACCCGCGCGAGCGCCCGTCGGACAAGCAGCAGCAGGCCGACCAGCACCACGCACGCTTCAAGGACGAGGGCAGCGACTTCCTCGCGTTCCTCAACCTGTGGCGCTACGTGCGCGAGCAGCAGAAGGCGCTGTCGTCGTCCGCGTTCCGCCGGATGTGCAGGTCGGAATACCTCAACTACCTGCGCATACGCGAGTGGCAGGACATCTACGCCCAGCTCCGCCAGGTGGTGAAGCAGCTCGGCATCCAGATCGGCGAGCCGAAGGACGAGGTGGACGCGACGGCCGTGCACCAGTCGCTGCTCGCCGGCCTGCTGTCGCATGTGGGGCTCAAGGAGACCGAGAAGAACGAGTACCTGGGCGCGCGGAGCGCGAAGTTCGCGATGTTCCCCGGGTCCGCGCTGTTCCGGAAGCCGCCGCGCTGGGTGATGTCGGCGGAGCTGGTGGAGACCTCGCGGCTGTGGGCCCGGGTCAACGCGAAGATCGAGCCGGAGTGGGTCGAACCGCTCGCGCAGCACCTCGTCAAACGCACCTACAGCGAGCCGCACTGGGAGCAGAAGCAGGCCGCGGTCATGGCGTACGAGCGGGTCACGCTGTACGGCGTGCCACTCGTCGCGCAGCGCAAGGTCAACTACGGGCGCATCGACCCCGAGACCTGCCGCGACCTGTTCATCCGGAACGCGCTGGTGGAGGGCGACTGGCGCACCCACCACCAGTTCTTCGGCGAGAACCGGAAGCTGCTGGAGGAGGTCGAGGAGCTCGAGCACCGGGCGCGGCGCCGCGACATCCTGGTCGACGACGAGACGCTCTACGACTTCTACGACCAGCGCGTGCCCGAACACGTCGTGTCGGGGGCGCACTTCGACTCCTGGTGGAAGACGAAGCGCCGGGACGAGCCGGACCTGCTGAACTTCGAGAAGTCCATGCTCATCAACGAGCAGGCGGAGCAGGTCACCGAGACCGACTACCCGGACGTGTGGCACCAGGGACGGCTGCGCTTCCCCGTGACGTACCAGTTCGAGCCGGGCACGGCCGCGCCGGGGACGGACGCCGACGGCGTGACCGTGCACGTGCCGCTGCACGTACTGAACCAGGTGACGTCGGAGGGGTTCGACTGGCAGATCCCCGGCCTGCGCGAACAGTTGGTCACCGAGCTGATCCGGTCGCTGCCCAAGCCGATCCGCCGCAACTACGTGCCGGCGCCGAACTTCGCGCAGCGCTTCCTCGGCCTGTGGGGTCCGGACGGCGCGTACGGACCGGACGGCGGGCCGCCCCTGGAGCGGTCGCTGACGGCGGTGCTGGCGCAGGAGCTGCAGCGCATGGTGGGCGTCCGGATCGCTCAGGAGGACTTCGACCGTGCGAAGGTCCCCGACCACCTGAAGATCACCTTCCGGGTGACCGACGAGCGCCGCCGCAGGCTGGCCGAGGACAAGGACCTGGAGGCGCTGCGGCTGCGGCTGAAGGGGAAGACGAAGGCGGCGCTGTCCAAGGCGTTCGACTCCTCCGCGCGGGGGCGCGGAAGGGGCGACGGGCGCAGCGGGCGCGACGGGCGTGACGGAGGCGCCGGGCGGCGGGACGGTGACCAGGCGGGCCTGACGACGGACGCCGGGACGGCCACCGAACCGGGGCTCGGACGGCGCAGCGGCCTGACGACGTGGACGCTGGGCACGCTGCCCCGCACCTTCGAGACCCGACGCGCCGGCCAGCCGGTCCGGGCGTACCCGGCCCTGGTGGACGACGGGGACTCGGTGTCCGTGCAGCTCTTCGACACCGTGCACGAGCAGCAGGCCGCGATGTGGCGCGGGACGCGGCGACTGATCCTGCTCAACCTGCCCTCCGACCCGGCGAAGTTCGCCCAGTCGCAGCTCGACAACCGGCAGAAGCTCGCCCTGTCCCGGTCCCCGCACGGCAGCGTGCAGGCGCTCTTCGAGGACTGCGTACGGGCTTCCGCGGACCGGCTGGTCGCCGTGCACGGCGGTCCGGCCTGGGACGAGGAGGCGTGGCGCAAACTGTTCGACGCGGTGCGCGCCGACCTGGTCGAGGCGACGCTGCGGACCGTCCAGCAGGTGCAGCAGGTGCTGGCCGCGTGGCACTCGTGCGAACAGCGGCTCCGGTCGATCACGAGCCCGGTGCTCGAGGCCTCGCTGACCGACGTGCGGGAGCAGTTGGCCGCGCTGGTCTGCGACGGCTTCGTCACGCAGCACGGGGCGGGCCGGCTGCCCGACCTGATGCGGTACCTCGTCGCGGCGGACCGGCGGCTGCAGCAGCTTCCGCAGCACGCGGAACGCGACCGGGCGCGGATGGCGAAGGTCCAGGAGATGCGGGACGAGTACCTGTGGCTGCTGGAGCAGTTTCCGGCCGGGAGGCCGGTGCCGAAGGAGGCCCGCGACATCCGCTGGATGCTCGAGGAACTGCGCGTCAGTTACTTCGCGCACGCGCTGGGCACGGCGTATCCGGTGTCCGACAAGCGGATCATGAAGGCGGTGGACGCGGCGGTGCCGCAGGCGCGTTAGGGGCTGCCGCTGCGGGCCTGGCGGGGGTCGTCCGAACGGATTCGCGTGGCGGGGCTGAGCTGGGGTAGAGTCTGGCTCGCGCCGCACGGGCCCCGGGTCCGGGTCGGCGAACCATCCAGGTCCTGTGGAGCAGTTTGGAGTGCTCGCCACCCTGTCAAGGTGGAGGCCGCGGGTTCAAATCCCGTCAGGACCGCGTTGTCGGCAGTGGCCCGCTTCCCTTTGTGGGGGCGGGCCTTTGTCGTGCGTGCCCGGCGCGCATGCGGGGCGGTGCCGCGGCCGGCGGGGTGTGGGGCGGGGGCGGGGGCGGGGGGGGTGGGGGGGGGGGGCGGGGGCGTGGGCTGCGGTCCGGGCCGACGACCCGGAAACCCATGATGTACGGGCCGCGTTCTCGGCGAACGGTGGGCACGACTCTTACTTCGCGGCCCACACATCACGGGCAAGTGTTTCCGGGCGCATCGGCCCTGCCCTCCGCCCACGCCCCCTCACGTCCATGGCGGGTGCGGCCTGCTCCTGCTCCCAGGCCCCCTGTACGGGGAAGGGCTCACGCCGGTGTCGGGGGCGCCCAGGCCCTGTCGCAGCGGGGCGGGGCCCGGAGGGCCGTAGCTCGTCGGGTCTGGGCGGCCGGCGAGGGGGTGGGGCTTGACGGGGTGCGACCGGGGCGGTACGTAACGTGGCAGGGAGGTGTGCGCCATGACGACAGCTCCGGACGGCGACTCCGGTCCCCGCCGCGCGCGGCACGAGACGCGGGCGCTGCTGCGCGCCCACCTGGCGGCCGCGAGCCGTTACCGGCACTCCACCCGCCAGTGCCCGGTCTGCCACCGGCTGCTGCGCCTCGCGCTGGAGGGTGCAGAGGACCGAAGTCCCTTCACCAAGTGACGGAAGAACCCCCGCCCGGCGCACCCTTCCCTCTATCGTGGAGTCCGGACGGGGACAAGACCCCGGTCGTGTGACGGGACTCACCGAAAATGTTGGCCGCGAGGTGCAACTGACGCACCCCTGGCGGGTCGTCGATTTTATATGTGCAATTGCACTGCACGGATACGGTGGTGGTGTGCGTCGTCAACTGCCCCTGGAGAGGCTGGAGTCGGGTTCCCCGGAAGGGCAAACGCAATCGCGCTGGGCCCGGCGGAGCCCAGCGCGATGTCGTCGCACTGCTTGGCGTCCTGCGGGTGGGGGACCCGAAAGACGCCCGATTATGCGGTTATTTCGCTTCCCGTCCTGAAGATTCAGGCCTCGCTGCGCTGCTGCGGGATGCCCGCGAGCAGGGCGCGGACCTCCGCCTCGCGGTAGCGGCGGTGCCCTCCGAGCGTGCGGATCGACGTGAGCTTGCCGGCCTTGGCCCAGCGCGTGACCGTCTTCGGGTCCACGCGGAACATGGTGGCGACCTCAGCCGGGGTCAGCAGCGGCTCGGCATCAGGGGTGCGAGCGGTCATGAGCGGCCTCCTCGGGAGAACCGAACCATACGGTTCTTTCCTCTAAATTCTGCACCTTGACCCGCGTTGCCCGAAATGGCGCGCGCGGGTCGAGTCGGTTATAGGACGAACGGCTTGTCCTCGGCACTACAACTACACCATCTGTCCAGCCACGTCGGCCAAACCGATGGAATTGCCCTCTCAGGCGTGCAACCTCGGCGGATGCCGATGGACCGTGCCATAGCGGACAGTTACGCCCCTGTGACGATGGGTCACAAGGTGGTCAGGTGTCATAAGACCTACCAAGGAGTGCAACTCTGATCTTTCTACCCCTAGTGGGACAGAAGGACCCCCTCCGGACTCGTTGTCCTATTTTGACACGAGGAGTGGGTCTGAGAGCAAGACCCGGAAAACGTGCTTTCCATCACCTTGTGCCGATAGCCCGGTTCAGGACATTGGTCCCGGTCGGCGTCAGTTCGCGAACTGGAGGTCGCGGACCGCTCGCCAGCGCTCCGTCAGCCGCTCGTACGCCTCGTTGGCCGCCTCCGCGTCCCCCTCGCGCAGCGCCGCGACGCCTGCCGCCACGTCCGCCGCGGAGTGGTCCTCGGCGAGCTGCTCCTCGGGGATCACGTGCGCGAGACCGCCGTAATCCAGTTCGACGAGTGACCTCGGATGGAACTCCTCCAGCCAGCGGCCCACGTCGACCAGACCCTCGACGAGCGGTCCGTCCTCCAGCTCCTCGCGGAGCACCTTCAGGCCGCGGGCGAGGCGACGCCGCGCCTCCACCATGGGCGTCCGGTACCGGAGAACGGACTGCTGACTTCCGCTCTCCTCACCGCTTTCCGGCTTCGCAAACTCCCTTTCTTCGTCCGTGAAGAGTGCGAACCACCGCACCGGCACGTGCCACAGCGCGGAACGGATCCACGGCCGGGCGTCCGGGTTCCGCTCCCGCCACCGGTCGTAGTCGGCCATCGCCTGCCGCCGCACGACGGGCGGGACGGCGGCGTCCAGCACCGGGCCGGGCATCTGCGGCACCAGCGGTCCCGGCGGGGCGACGAGGCCGCCCAGGGCCTGCCAGCCGCGCAGCCGCGTCCGCCAGGGGCAGACGCAGGTGACCCCGTCGACGTCGGTGACGAACGCCTCCGCGCTCTCGCGCACGGGCACCACCACCGGCGGCACCGGCAGCAGGTCGGCGAGCGCGCGCCGCAGCTCGTCCTGGGCCGTGGGCAGCCTCTTCCGGCGCGCGTAGCGCGCCCAGTGCGCGCGCTCGGCCTCCGGGAACGCGGCCAGCGGCTCGTACACCCGCAGGTAGGCCGCGTACGGAATCACTGCCGCGGGGCTCTGCCGCACGCTCACTCCTCCACGTCTTTCGTTCCACCGCCGGACGGGGCGGACGACTTCCTCACACGATCGTGTCACCGTCGGCGGTCCTCCCGTGCCCCGACAGGTCGTACCCTGCTGCCGAAAGATGACAGCATCGCCCTCCTCCCACCCCTCAGGAGGGCGATCCCTCCGCGACTACAGGAGTCACCACCGTGACTGACGTACGTCCTCACTCCGCCAACGACGACGGAGTGCTGCACACCCTCTTCCGCTCCGAACAGGGCGGACACGAGCAGGTCGTGCTGTGCCAGGACCGGGACAGCGGCCTCCGCGCCGTGATCGCCGTGCACTCGACCGCTCTGGGCCCCGCCCTCGGCGGCACCCGCTTCCACGCCTACGCCTCCGACGCGGACGCCGTCAGCGACGCGCTGAACCTGTCGCGCGGCATGTCGTACAAGAACGCCCTCGCCGGCCTGGAGCACGGCGGCGGCAAGGCGGTCATCATCGGCGACCCCGACAAGCTGAAGTCCGAGGCGCTGCTCGAGGCCTACGGCCGCTTCGTCGCCTCGCTCGGCGGCCGGTACGTCACCGCCTGCGACGTCGGCACCTATGTGCAGGACATGGACGTCGTCGCCCGCACCAACCAGTGGACGACCGGCCGCTCCCCCGAGAACGGCGGCGCCGGCGACTCCTCCGTGCTCACCTCGTTCGGCGTCTTCCAGGGCATGCGGGCCAGCGCCCAGCACCTGTGGGGCGAGCCCACGCTGCGCGGCCGCAGGGTCGGTGTCGCCGGCGTCGGCAAGGTCGGCCACCACCTCGTGGGGCACCTGGTCGAGGACGGCGCCGAGGTCGTCGTCACGGACGTCCGCGAGGAGTCGGTCGAGCGGGTCCGCGCCGCGCACCCCTCGATCACCGTGGTCGCCGACACCGCCACCCTGATCCACACCGAGGGCCTCGACGTGTACGCGCCGTGCGCGCTGGGCGGCGCCCTCAACGACGCCACCGTCCCGGCACTCACCGCGAAGATCGTCTGCGGTGCCGCCAACAACCAGCTCGCCCACCCGGGCGTGGAGAAGGACCTCGCCCAGCGCGGCATCCTCTACGCCCCCGACTACGTGGTGAACGCCGGTGGCGTGATCCAGGTCGCGGACGAGCTGCACGGCTTTGACTTCGCACGTGCCAAGGCAAAGGCGACGGGCATTCTGGACACCACGCTGGCGATCTTCGAGCGGGCGGCGCGGGACGACGTGCCGCCGGCCGTCGCCGCCGACCGGATCGCGGAGCAGCGCATGGCGGAGGCCCGCTGACGCTCCGCGACCGCCTGCACCTGCTCCCCGCGGGTGGGTGCCGGGCGGTCGCGGCCGGTGTCCGCCGGGCGGCGGGGAGCCGCCCGGCGGCCCGGCGAGAGCCTTCTCACGCACCCCTGGGCGGGTCGTACGATGTGCAGAAGGTAAAATCCCCGTTGACCAGTGGGAAACGGGTCACCAGGCGAGGCGGCGAGCGGCCGCGCCGTGCGGGCGACGTACCGTACGGCAGCGGAAGCAGGTACCGTTGAAGCCACACGGACCGGTCTCTCCCTCGAGAGACCGCACGTCCGCTGTCGAATGATGAACGCGTGTCAAGACTCTGGGGCCGTCGAGCCCCGTCGTTGAGGGGGTCGAGCCATGGGGCGCGGCCGGGCCAAGGCCAAGCAGACGAAGGTCGCCCGCCAGCTGAAGTACAACAGCGGTGGGACGGACCTCACGCGTCTGGCCGAGGAGCTGGGCGCATCGACGTCGAACCAGGAGCCGCCGAACGGCGAGCGGTTCGAGGACGATGAGCTGGACGACGACCCGTACGCACAGTACGCGGATCTGTACAACGACGACGAGGACGACGAGGACGACGAGTCCTCCCGCTCCGAGTCGCAGCGGCGTCGCGCCTGAGCACGACGCGCGCGGCAAGCGGCGCCCGGCGACATCCCCGAGCGCCACGGCCCTGAGCCACACGCCCGGTCCGGCCTCCGCCGGACCGGGTTCTGTGCTGCCCGCCGCCGTACGGCGCAGCGCTGCCGACAGGCCGCCGGGGCGTCAGGCTCCGGGGTGGTCGCCGGTCAGCGTGACGGTCTCGGCGCGGTCGCCGCGCTCGGTCACCTCGCCCGCCACCCAGGCGTCGACACCCCGCGCGGACAGCGTGCTCAACGTGGCGCCGACCGCGGACTGCGGGACGACGGCGACCATGCCGACGCCCATGTTCAGCGTCTTCTCCAGCTCCGCACGCGGGACTCCGCCCAGTGCGCCGACCAGGCCGAACACCGGGCCCGGCGTCCAGGTCGCGCGGTCGACGCGGGCGTGCAGCCCGTCCGGGATCACCCGGGCCAGGTTGGCGGCCAGCCCGCCTCCGGTGACATGCGAGAACGCGTGCACCTCGGTGGTGCGGGCCAGCGCCAGGCAGTCCAGGGAGTAGATCTTGGTGGGCTCCAGCAGCTCCTCGCCGAGGGTGCGCCCGAAGTCCTCCACCTGCCGGTCGAGGGACCAGCCGGCACGGTCGAAAAGCACATGGCGGACGAGCGAGTACCCGTTCGAGTGAAGACCGGACGACGCCATGGCGAGGACGGCGTCCCCCGAACGGATGCGATCGGCTCCCAGCAGGGCGTCCGCCTCGACCACACCGGTGCCCGCGCCCGCGACGTCGTACTCGTCCTCGCCCAGCAGGCCCGGGTGCTCGGCGGTCTCCCCGCCGACCAGCGCGCAGCCGGCCAGCACACAACCCTCCGCGATGCCCTTGACGATCTGCGAGACCCGGTGCGGGTCGACCTTGCCGACGCAGATGTAGTCGGTCATGAACAGCGGCTCGGCGCCGCACACGACGAGGTCGTCCACCACCATCGCCACCAGGTCGTGGCCGATCGAGTCGTGGATGTCCATGCGCCGGGCGATGTCGACCTTGGTGCCCACGCCGTCGGTGGCGGACGCGAGCAGCGGCCGCTCGTACCGCTTGAGGACGGAGGCGTCGAAGAGCCCGGCGAAGCCGCCGAGGCCGCCCAGGGACTCCGGGCGCTGCGCCTTCTTCACCCACTCCTTCATGAGGTCGACGGCGCGGTCGCCCGCTTCGATGTCGACGCCGGCGGCGGCGTAGCTGGCGCCTTCGGCGCCGGCGGCACCGGTGGACTCGGCGGTCATGACGGGTTCTCCCGGCTCGTTTCGGGTGAGGGGTGCGGAGTCTGGACGGGTCGCGGGCCGGCGGGGGCGGCGTTCACGGGCGGCGCAGGGCGTCGGCGCCGCCGACCCCGGCGGTCATCGAGTCCACGCCGTCCGAGTCGGTACGCGCGGGGGCCGCGGCGCCGTCGGGCTCCAGCAGGTGCTTGCCCAGCAGCTCGGGGTCGGGCAGGTCCATCGGGTACTCGCCGTCGAAGCAGGCCCGGCACAGGTTCGGCTTGGCGATCGTCGTGGCCTCGGTCATGCCGTCGAGGGAGATGTACGCGAGCGAGTCGGCGCCGAGCGAGGTGCCGATCTCGTCGACGGTGAGCCCGTTGGCGATCAGCTCGGCGCGGTTGGCGAAGTCGATACCGAAGAAGCACGGCCACTTGATGGGCGGGCTGCTGATCCGTACGTGGACCTCGGCGGCGCCCGCCTCGCGCAGCATCCGCACCAGCGCCCGCTGCGTGTTCCCGCGGACGATCGAGTCGTCCACGACGACCAGGCGCTTGCCGCGGATGACCTCCTTCAGCGGGTTCAGCTTGAGACGGATGCCCAGCTGCCGGATGGTCTGCGAGGGCTGGATGAACGTGCGGCCGACGTAGGAGTTCTTGACCAGGCCGCGGCCGTAGGGGATGCCGCTCGCCTCGGCGTAGCCGATGGCGGCCGGAATGCCGGACTCCGGGGTCGCTATCACCAGGTCGGCGTCGGCCGGTGCCTCCTTGGCGAGTCGACGGCCCATCTCCACGCGGGAGAGGTGGACGTTGCGGCCGGCGATGTCGGTGTCGGGGCGGGCCAGGTACACGTACTCGAAGACACAGCCCTTCGGCTTCGCATCCGCGAAGCGTGTGGAGCGCAGTCCGTCCTCGTCCACGGCGATCATCTCGCCGGGTTCGATCTCGCGGATGAACGAGGCGCCGCAGATGTCCAGGGCGGCCGTCTCGGAGGCGACGACCCAGCCCCGCTCCAGCCGTCCGAGGACCAGCGGGCGGATGCCCTGCGGGTCGCGGGCGGCGTAGAGGGTGTGCTCGTCCATGAAGCAGAACGAGAACGCGCCCTGGACCTTGGGCAGCACCAGCCCGGCGGCCTGCTCGACCGTGAGGGGGTCGCCGTTCGCGTCGGGCTGGCCCGCGAGCAGCGCGGTGACCAGGTCGGTGTCGTTGGTGGCGGCGACCTGGGTGGCGCGGCCGCCCGTTCGGCCGTCGGCGAGCTTCGCGACCAGCTCCGCCAGCTCGGCGGTGTTGACCAGGTTGCCGTTGTGGCCGAGCGCGATCGAGCCGTGCGCGGTGGCACGGAACGTCGGCTGGGCGTTCTCCCACACGGACGCGCCGGTCGTCGAGTACCGGGCGTGGCCCACGGCGATATGCCCTCTGAGGGAGCCGAGGGAGGTCTCGTCGAAGACCTGCGAGACCAGTCCCATGTCCTTGAAGACGAGGATCTGGGAGCCGTTGCTCACCGCGATGCCCGCGGACTCCTGTCCACGGTGCTGGAGCGCGTACAGCCCGTAATAGGTCAGCTTCGCGACCTCTTCACCCGGAGCCCAGACCCCGAAGACGCCGCATGCGTCCTGGGGACCCTTCTCGCCGGGGAGCAGGTCGTGGTTGAGTCGTCCGTCACCACGTGGCACGTTCACGAGTCTAGGCCAGGCGAGGGAGTGGGCCGAACCCGGCGGGTGTGGGTCCGCCCACACCCGGGCGCGAGGCTCCGTCCGGCCCGGGACCCTTCCGGGCCGGCCCCGTCCGGCCCTAGCCGAGCACCGGCAGGTGGGGCGAGAGGTCGGCGCGCTCACCGCTCGCCTGCACCACGCGGCGGGCCCGCGCCGCCTCCCACGTGGTACGGCCGGTCGCCAGCCGCAGGAACGTCAGCGGATCGGTCTCCACCACGTTGGACGGCGTGCCCCGGGTGTGCCGGGGGCCCTCCACGCACTGCGTCACCGCGAACGGCGGCACCCGTACCTCCACCGCCCGGCCCGGCGCCTTCGCGGCGAGCGCGTCCGCCAGCAGACGGATCGTCGCGGCCAGGGCCTGCCGGTCCAGCGGCACCCGGTGGCCGGTCGCGCGGACCAGGTCGTCGGTGTGCACCACCAGCTCCACGAGGCGGGTCACCGTGAAGTCCAGCGCGCGCATCGCGCCGAACCCGTGCGGGAGGAGCAGGTCCGGGCGCACGGCGGACTCCAGCACGGGTTCGAGCTGCTCGACCGCCTCGTCGACGCGGGCGGCGGCGTCCCGCGACGCCGCGGCGTCGGCGCGGGTCGCCTCGTCCAGGTCCTTCGCCCGGGTGGCGGTGGACAGTGCCCACGTCGACAGGTCCACCTGGGGCGCGGCGACGTCCGGTTCCGGTTCCGCGAGGAGGCGCGGGACCGCGTCGATCTGCCCGGCGATGTGCACGACCAGGTGGTGCACGTCCCAGCCGGGGAGCCCGGAGGGCTGTGCGTACTGCTCCGCGGTGAGGGCGTGCGCGGCGGCGGCGACGGACTCGACCTGGGCGGTGAGGGCCTTGCGGACGCGGAGGGGGTCGTAGCTGCGGAGCTTCGGGGGCGCCATGCGATCGAGCTTACGCGGCGCGCTGCCCTCTTCGCGGCGGGTCACGAAGCCCGGCCTCCGGCCCTTCCCTCTCCCCGGGGTGGGTGCCGGACGAGGGGAAGTGGAGGGCTCAGGGGCGGGTGAACGTCTCGGGGGCCGGGACGCGGACCTGCTCGCAGCCGCGACGCTCGGCCACGGAGTCCACGTAGGCGCGGAAGACCGCGCCGTAGTGTCGCTGCGCGGCCAGCGTGTACGGCCGGCTGAGCGTCAGCGTGTGCATCGCGGGCTCGCCGTCGCACACCGACGTGGCCCACCAGATGTGGCCACGGGTGTGCCCGGCCGTACCGGGTTCCGGGCGGACGATGCCGTCGGCCGCGTTGTCGAGTACCACGTGCCGCGCCGGCTCGCCGAAGAAGCTCTCGGTGCGCGCCCAGAGGACGTCGTCCACGCCCACCGAGTCGTAGAAGCTCTCCAGGTCCGGATCGTCGCGGTGCCGGGAGACGGCCTTCCGGGCGGCCTCCGGGCCGAGACGCAGCAGGCACTCCTCGTTCCAGACCTCCCCCGCGATACGGCTCTCGTACGCCTGGTCGGGCAACCAGTCCCGGCCCGCGCCCGGGAGATCCGCGCGGGCGAGCCATGCGCAGGTGCCGTCGGCGCGCCCGGCGGCCACCGGTTCCAGCCGCACGCCGGGCACGTGCTCCGGCGAGTCGGGCAGCCGTTCCCGGCAGCCGAGCCTCTCAGCGAGGTTGTTCGCCGTGTCGACGGCGATCCGCACGAGCGTGTCGCGGTCGCCCTGGGGCATCTGACGGAGCTGCTGGCCGGCCCAGAACGAGGAGTGGTTCCGCAGGACGGCCTTCGCAGTGATCGTCTCGACGCCTTCCGCCCCGACCGCTGCCGCCGGTGCAGGCGAGCCGGACGTAGGCGTCGTCCTCACCGATCGTGCCGTCGATGCCGTCGCCCACCGGCTGGCGGGCGTAGGCGTCCTCTCCGATTCCCGAGAACGAACCGGCGGCGTCGACCTCCCAGATCTGCTCCGCCGACGGGCCGACCGGCTCCACCGTCACCTCGGCGGTGAAGAAAAGCAGGTGCTCCGCCTCCGATCCGGCCGCATCGGCCGACTCGCCGCTGAACACGTCGCAGCCCTGGGGAAAGCCCTGGGCACGGTCGATGCGGCCTTCCCCGGCCTCCCTCCCGGCTATGTCCCCGCCGGAGAGCGACAGGTCGAGCACCTCGTCGGCGGGGACGAGGCCGGCGCAGGCCTCGTCGATCGTGTGACGGCGGTCCCAGAAGTCCCACAGCGCCCACAGGCTGAGCAGGATCGCGCCCACCGCGACCCAGACGGTCGCGGTGCGCAGGTGCTCGGTCCGTCGGGTGGGGTAACCGGTGTCTGCCACCTCGGCAACGTACAACGAGGGCCCGGGACACCTGAGTTCAGGTGTCCCGGGCCCTCGCCCACACGCCGGTTGGCGATCAGCCGAAGAGCTCCGGGAGGGTGCGCTCGTGCCGCGCCCGCAGCTCGTCCAGCGGGAGGCTGAACCGGCCCTGGACGTCGATCGCGTCGCCGTCGACGACGCCGATCCGCGCGACGGGCAGACCGCGCGCGCCGCACATGTCGTTGAAGCGGACCTCCTCGCTGCGCGGGACGGCGACGATCGCGCGGCCCTGCGACTCGGAGAAGAGGAGGACGAACGGGTCGATCCCGTCCGGCACGACGATCCGGGCGCCGCGCCCGCCCTCGAGGCAGGACTCGGCGAGTGCCTGGACCAGTCCGCCGTCGGACAGGTCGTGGGCCGCGTCGATCATGCCGTCGCGGCTCGCGGAGACCAGGATCTCGCCGAGCAGCCGCTCACGCTCCAGGTCGAGCGCCGGCGGCCGTCCGCCGAGGTGGCCGTGCGCGACCTGCGACCACGCCGAGCCGCCGAACTCGTCCTTCGTCTCGCCGAGCAGGTAGATCAGGTGGCCCTCGTCGGCGAACGCCATCGGCGTGCGCCGCGCCACGTCGTCGATGACGCCGAGCACCCCGACCACCGGTGTCGGGTGGATGGCGGCGTCGCCGGTCTGGTTGTAGAGGGAGACGTTCCCGCCGGTCACGGGGGTGCCGAGCACCTGGCAGGCGTCGGCGAGCCCGCGGCACGCCTCCGCGAACTGCCACATGGCGGCCGGGTCCTCCGGCGAGCCGAAGTTGAGGCAGTCGGTGACCGCGAGCGGGGTGGCACCGGTGGCGGCGACGTTGCGGTACGACTCCGCGAGCGCGAGCTGCGCGCCCGCGTACGGGTCGAGCTTGGCGTACCGGCCGTTGCCGTCCGTCGCCACGGCGACGCCCAGACCCGACTCCGCGTCGATGCGGATCATGCCGCCGTCCTCGGGCTGCGCCAGGACGGTGTCGCCGAGCACGTAGCGGTCGTACTGGTCGGTGACCCAGGACTTCGACGCCTGGTTCGGCGAGCCGACCAGGTCGAGGGCGGCCTGCCGCAGCGCGTCGCCGCCCTCGGGGCGGGCGAGCCGTGCCGGGTCGTCGGCCTGGAGGGTGTCCTGCCAGTCGGGGCGTGCGTACGGGCGCTCGTACACCGGCCCCTCGTGGGCGACGGTACGCGGCGGCACGTCGACGATCTGCTCGCCGTGCCAGTAGATCTCCAGCCGCTCGCCGTCGGTGACCTCGCCGATGACGGTGGCGGTGACGTCCCACTTCTCGCAGATCTCCAGGAAGCGCTCGACCTTCGCCGGTTCGGCGACGGCGCACATGCGCTCCTGGGACTCGCTCATCAGGATCTCCTCCGGGGAGAGGGAGGAGTCGCGCAGCGGCACGTCGTCGAGGGTGACGCGCATGCCGCCGGAGCCGTTGGACGCCAGCTCGCTGGTGGCGCAGGACAGACCGGCCGCGCCGAGGTCCTGGATGCCGGTGACCAGGCCCTCGCGGAACAGCTCCAGGGTGCACTCGATGAGCAGCTTCTCCTGGAACGGGTCGCCGACCTGGACGGCGGGACGCTTCGACGGCTTCTCGTCGTCGAAGGTCTCGGAGGCGAGCAGCGAGGCGCCGCCGATGCCGTCGCCGCCGGTGCGGGCGCCGTAGAGGATGACCTTGTTGCCCGCGCCGGCGGCCTTCGCGAGGTGGATGTCCTCGTGCTTCATCACGCCCACGCACAGCGCGTTGACCAGCGGGTTGCCCTGGTAGCAGGCGTCGAAGACGACCTCACCGCCGATGTTGGGCAGCCCGAGGCAGTTGCCGTAGCTCCCGATGCCGGAGACGACACCGGGCAGCACGCGCTTGGTGTCGGGGTGGTCGGGGGCACCCATGCGCAGCGGGTCCATGACCGCGACCGGGCGCGCGCCCATGGCGATGATGTCCCGCACGATGCCGCCGATACCGGTGGCCGCGCCCTGGTGGGGCTCCACGTACGACGGGTGGTTGTGCGACTCGATCTTGAACGTGACGGCGTAGCCCTGGCCGACGTCGACCACGCCCGCCTGCTCGCCGATGCCCACGAGCAGCGCGTCGGTCGCGGGCGCCTTGTCGCCGAACTGCCGCAGGTGCACCTTGCTCGACTTGTAGGAGCAGTGCTCGGACCACATCACCGAGTACATGGCGAGTTCGGCACCGGTCGGGCGGCGGCCCAGGATCTCGCGGACGCGCGCGTACTCGTCCTGCTTCAGGCCCAGCTCGGCCCACGGCAGTTCCGTCTCGGGCGTCTCTTCGGCGTGCTTGACGGTATCCAGAGTCACGCTCGGTCGCTCCTTCGCGCGGGGTGGTACAGGCATCGCGGCCCGGGGCGCTCCATAGCTCCCTCGGCTGTTCCGATGTCCAGAGTCATGCGGTGACCAGCTTCTTCAGAACCGAGGTGAAGAATCCGAGCCCGTCGGTGGTGGGGCCGGTCAGCTCCTCGACTGCGTGCTCGGGGTGCGGCATGAGGCCGACCACGTTCCCGGCCTCGTTGGTGATTCCGGCGATGTCGCGGCGGGAGCCGTTCGGGTTCCAGCCGGTGTAGCGGAAGACGACGCGGCCCTCGGCCTCCAGGGCGTCGAGGGTGCGCTCGTCGGCGGTGAACTGGCCGTCCTGGTTCTTCAGCGGGACGGTGATCTCCTGCCCCTGCGTGAAGTCCGAGGTCCAGGCGGTGTCCGCGTTCTCGACCCGCAGCCGCTGGTCGCGGCAGACGAAGTGGAGGTGGTCGTTGCGCAGCATGGCGCCGGGCAGGAGGTGGGCCTCGGTGAGGACCTGGAAGCCGTTGCAGATGCCGAGGACGGGCATGCCGGCCCTGGCCTGCTCGATCAGGGTCTCCATCACCGGGGAGAAGCGGGAGATGGCTCCGGCCCGCAGGTAGTCCCCGTAGGAGAAGCCGCCGGGCAGCACGACGGCGTCGACCTGGTGCAGGTCTTTGTCGCGGTGCCAGAGGGCGACGGGTTCGGCGCCGGCGAGGCGGACCGCGCGTTGCGCGTCGCGGTCGTCCAGGGAGCCGGGGAAGGTGACGACACCGATGCGCGTCGTCATACGGCGGCCTCTTCCCGCTCCTCGACGCGGACGGTGAAGTCCTCGATCACGGTGTTGGCAAGGAACGTTTCGGCCATTTCCCGCACGCGGGCGAGGGCCGCGTCGTCGACGGGACCCTCCAGTTCGAGCTCGAAACGCTTGCCCTGGCGGACATCGGCGATGCCCTCGAATCCGAGACGGGGCAGTGCGCGCTGGACCGCCTGTCCCTGCGGGTCGAGGATCTCCGGCTTCATCATGACGTCGACTACGACGCGGGCCACAGGTACTCCCGGTGATGTGTGGTGCTGCCGGTTCGCCACCGCGCAGCAGCTTGCTGCTTCGGTACGCCAGCGTACCCGGCTCGAAAATCTACGCGAGTAGATATCGGTCACATTCGAGCATCACCGAGACGCAACACTGGGAAATCGAGGCCGAAAAAAGTATGGTCCACATTGCGGCATGACACGCGAGGCGCGAATAGCGACGCTTCGCAAACAATGCCGATCCCTGTAGAAAAGAAAAGACACCGATCTCCGAGCAGCCGGACCGCACGACATTCCCGCATGTCAGCCCACGGATGGAAGGGGCAGGCATGCACAAGCGGTCGCGGCCACCCTTAGCGGAAGGACCGATATCCGTGGCGCAGCGCGTACTGGTCACACTCTCCGACGACATGGACGGCGGAGAAGCGTCGGAAACGGTCGCCTTCGGCCTCGACGGGAAGTCCTACGAGATCGACCTCAACGACGCCAACGCCGAGAAACTCCGCGGCACCCTCGCCCCCTACGTGGAGGCCGGCCGCAAGCGGGCGAAGTCGGGCAGGACCTACCACCGCACCTCCGTCGCCCCCGACCCGCGCGCGGTGCGCGCCTGGGCGGAGTCCAACGGCTTCGACGTGCCGCCGCGCGGACGCATCCCGAAGAAGGTGTACGAGGCGTTCAACGCCTCCCGCTGACAGGCCCGTCGGGGAGGCCGGCCACCGGCCCCGCGCCGGTCGTCCGGCCTCCCCGCCGTCAACTTGCCAGCACCCCGGGGTGATCCGCTACAGTCGGGCACACGCCGCGAGGACAGCCCGCAAGGGAGACCTCACGGAGCGTGCGGGTGTAGCTCAGTAGTAGAGCGCCCTCTTTCCAAGAGGGAGGCGCAGCGTGCAATCCCTGTCACCCGCTCCGATCGTCCCTGAACCACCGACCCGAGCCGCCAGGCCGCCGGGATCGGGTACAGTGACCATCGCGCCATTCGGTGAAAGCCGGATGGATGCCTGCGGACGTAGCTCAGTTGGTAGAGCGCAACCTTGCCAAGGTTGAGGTCGCGAGTTCGAGCCTCGTCGTCCGCTCAGAAGGAAAAGGCCCCGCTTGCGGGGCCTTTTCGCATTTCCGGCTCCGTACCCGCCGCGCACCCGTCACGCCCCGGAGCCCGTATGACGGATGTCATTCGGGCCGGTGACAGCCCGCACTGCCCGCAGCGCACCGGTGGCGGAAGAGTGAGGGCGGGGAGGCGATCGAGGTCCACGAGCGCACGCGGCACTCGGCCCGCTCCCCGGCGCGCACCTCGGGACGGTCACCACGCCGCCCGTCGGCACCGCGTCCGTCACCGGCACGACGGAGGGGTCGTGCCGGTGACGCCGGTACCCCTCATGCTGGTGGCGTTCATCCCGGGACGAGGACGAAGGAAGCGTGGAGATGATCGGCTGGCTACGGAACGGACGCGCCGTCTGGCACGGGCGCAGCCGGCACGCCCAGGTCGAGGCGTCCACCCGCTGGTCGCTGTTCGCGCTCCCCTGGATCATGCTGCTGGCCGGTCTGTCCCAGGTCCCCACGAAGGCCGCCGACACCTCTGCCGCGACCGCGGCGGCATGGGCGGTCCTCGGCGTCCACGCCGTGCTCTGCGCCGCCACCTCCGTCGTGGTGGGCCGGGCGCTCCGCGCCTACCTGGGGGAACGTCCGCCTCCGTGGCTCGGCGTCGCCGTACTCGGTGTACTGGCCGCCCTCGCCGCCGGGCTCACCGCGTGGCTCCTGGTGGCCGACAGCCAGGGCGGTGAAGCGGCCGAGGGCATGGTCCTGATGGTCAGCGTCGGCGCCTTCCTGATGCCGTACGCACTGCTGATGCCCGTACGCGTCACGGCCTGGACGCTGGCCGGGGTGGTCGCCGCGCTGACCGGCGTCTTCGCCGCCGTCGGCGTCCAGGGCGGCGAACTGGGGGCGCTCGCCGCCGTCGCCGCGGTCGGCGGCCTCGCGATGGGCGTGAGCACCCGCTCGTCCGCCTGGTACATCGCCGTGATGCGCGAACTGGACGACGCCCGCGAGACGCAGGCCCGACTGGCCGTCGCCGAGGAACGCCTGCGCTTCGGCCGCGACCTGCACGACGTCCTGGGCCGCAACCTGTCCGTCATCGCGCTCAAGAGCGAGCTCGCCGGGCAGCTGGCGCGCCGGAGCGACCGCGGCCCGGAGGCGGCGCTGGACCAGATGGTCGAGGTGCAGCGGATCGCCCGCGACTCCCAGCGCGAGGTGCGCGACGTGGTCCGCGGCTACCGGGAGGCGGACCTCGCCACGGAACTCGCCGGCGCACGCGGCGTGCTGCGGGCGGCGGGCATCGACTGCCGGGTCACCTCCCGGAACGACGACGACCGCCTGCCGCCGCCGGTCCGCGCGGCGCTGGGCTGGGTGGTGCGCGAGGGTGCCACGAACGTACTGCGGCACGCGGACGCCTCGCGCTGCGACGTCACGGTGCGGGTCGAGCGCGGGGCGGTGGTGCTCGTCATGGAGAACGACGGGGCGCGGGATCCCGGCGGACGGCCCCGGCCCGGTTCGCCGTCCCCGGGCGAGCAGGCCGGTGGCGCGGGCCTCGCGGGCCTGGGGGAACGGCTGACGGCCCTGCACGGTGTACTCACCGCCGAGCGGCCGTCTCCCGGCACGTTCCGCCTCACGGTGGAGATCCCGCTGTCCGTGGCCGCGCCGGGCCGCCCGGGCGCCCGGGCGCAGGACGCCACGGCGGCGACCGGCGAGGCGGACGCGGCCGCACACGCCCCGCCCGCCCCCGCCCCGGCGGACGAACGGGCCCGGCCGGACGAAGACCGCGACGGCCAGGCGCCGGACGGACCGCGCGGGCCGGCCGGCGACCCCGTCGGCAGGGACGAAGCAGACATGGCAGGGGTCCGGGACGGCGGACCCGGAGCCCGGGAGAAGGGACGAGGGTGAACGGACACGAATCCCACCGGGAGCAGCCCGCGCAACGCATCCGCGTCCTGCTCGCCGACGACGAACACCTCATCCGCGGCGCCCTCGCCGCACTGCTCGCCCTCGAGGACGACCTCTCCGTCGTCGCCGAGGCCGCCTCCGGCCCGGAGGCACTGGCCATGGCCCGGGCCCACTCCCCGGACGTCGCCGTCCTGGACCTCCAGATGCCCGGCGCCGACGGAGTCGCCGTCGCCGCTTCGCTGCGCACCGACGCACCCGGCTGCGGCACCATGATCGTCACGGGCCACGGGCGCCCCGGCCATCTCAAACGCGCGCTGGAGGCGGGCGTGCGCGGCTTCGTGCCCAAGACGGTCTCCGCGCAGCGGCTCGCGGAGATCATCCGCACCGTGCACGCGGGCAGCCGCTACATCGACCCCGAACTCGCCGCCGACGCCATCAGCTCGGGCGACTCCCCGCTCACCGCACGTGAGGCGGAACTCCTCGAACTCGCCGCGGACGGCGCCCCGGTCGCCGAGATCGCCGCACGCGCCCGCCTCGCACAGGGGACCGTGCGCAACTACCTCTCCGCCGCGACCGCGAAGCTCGGCGCGGAGAACCGGCACGCGGCCGTACGCGCGGCGCGCGAACGCGGCTGGCTCTGAGGGTGCACCGCGCCCCCGCCGCCGGGACGTGAGCGTGGTCACGCCGCAGCGGTGGCACGAGCCCCTCTGCAGCATGGCTATACTGGGCCACGCACCGCGCGGGAACGGCGGTGCGATGCGGACGTAGCTCAGTTGGTAGAGCGCAACCTTGCCAAGGTTGAGGTCGCGAGTTCGAGCCTCGTCGTCCGCTCAGAGCACCGAAGGGCCCCGGCAACGGGGCCCTTCGTCGTTCCCGGGTCGCCGCCGGGCGGTCCTGGGTCGCCGCCGGGCCGTCCCGGGGCGCCAGGCGCCGGGCAGGACGCGGACGGCCCCGCGCGGGACGTGGTCGCCGGGCCCGACGTCGTACCGCGACGGCGCGGACGGCTACGCTGCCTCACGTGAAGGTCCTCGTCATCGGAAGCGGCGCCCGCGAGCACGCCCTGTGCCGCTCCCTCTCCCTCGATCCCGACGTCACCGCAGTGCACTGCGCGCCCGGCAACGCCGGCATCGCCGACGTGGCGGCGCTGCACACCGTCGACGCACAGGACGGCGCCGCCGTCGCCGCGCTGGCCGCCCAGGTCGGCGCGGGCCTGGTGGTCGTCGGCCCCGAGGCACCGCTGGTCGCGGGAGTCGCCGACGCGGTGCGCGCCGCAGGCGTCCCCGTCTTCGGCCCCTCGGCCGAAGCGGCGCGGCTGGAGGGCTCGAAGGCCTTCGCCAAGGACGTCATGGCCGCCGCGGGCGTGCCCACCGCCCGCAGCTACGTGTGCGCCACCCCGGAGGAGGCCGACGCGGCACTCGACGCCTTCGGCGCGCCCTACGTCGTCAAGGACGACGGCCTGGCCGCCGGCAAGGGCGTGGTGGTGACCGACGACCTGGACCTCGCGCGGGAGCACGCCCGGGCCTGCGGCCGGGTCGTGATCGAGGAGTTCCTCGACGGCCCCGAGGTGTCGCTGTTCGCCGTCACCGACGGGGAACACGTCGTGCCGCTGCAGCCCGCACAGGACTTCAAGCGCGCCTACGACCGCGACGCCGGCCCCAACACCGGCGGCATGGGCGCCTACTCGCCGCTCCCGTGGGCCGACCCGAAACTGGTCGAGGAGATCGAGCACACCGTGCTCCGCCCGACCGTCGACGAACTCCGCCGCCGCGGCACGCCGTTCTCCGGCCTGCTGTACGCCGGGCTGGCCATCACCTCGCGTGGCGTGCGCGTCATCGAGTTCAACGCGCGCTTCGGCGACCCCGAGACGCAGGCGGTGCTGGCGCGCCTCAGGACGCCGCTGGGCGGGCTGCTGCACGCGGCCGCCACCGGGCGGCTCGCCGAGCTGCCGCCGCTGCGCTGGGACGACGGCGCGGCGGTGACCGTCGTGGTCGCCGCCGAGAACTACCCCGCGGCGCCGCGCACGGGTGACCCGATCGAGGGGCTCGACGCGGTGCGGGACGAGGACGGGCCGGACGCGTACGTGCTCCACGCGGGGACGCGCCGCAGCCCGGACGGGCGCGTGGTGAGCGCCGGTGGGCGCGTGCTGTCCGTGACGGCGACCGGGGAGGACCTGGCGACGGCACGCGAGCGGGCGTACGCGGCGGTGGGACGCATCCGGCTGGCCGGCTCCCACCACCGCACGGACATCGCCGCCGCGGCCGCCGGCACCCCCTGATCCCGCCGGAGCCCGGCTTCTCCCCTGCCCCGGAAGCAGGTGGGAACGAGCGCCGGGACGAAGGGCTGGAACGGCGGCGCCCGGCGGTGGACAGCGCGCAGCCGGGAAGAACGACGCACGCGCACCGCTCCGCGGCGACGGCGGGACCGCACCCGTCGGCGGCCGCCTGCCGTGCCTGACGCCCGTCGCCGATCCACCCTGGTGGCACCCGGGCCAGAAGGGACGAATGGGGCGCCCGTATCAGGAGCCCGGGCGCAACACCGTTGGGCAAAGCCATTCCATCGAGTGACGGCCCGGCCGAGCGGCTGACGCTCGTACGGCCCCCAACTAGGGTTCCCGGCAAGCCGCGTACGGCCGCGCGGGGCGGTCCTCGACTGGCCCACCGCGCATTGCGTCGTCGGTGCGTGGTGCCACAGTGGGGGCATACGACAAGCTCCGTCCGCCACGTCGTCGTTCGTCGCGTCACGTCATGAATGTCCTCCTACGTCTTCGGGGGTGAGCGGTCAGTGCCGGCTCCGCACTCGGCGCCTTCGGCGCGCACGGCGCCCACGGCGCCCCATGCGCCGTCCGCGAGGGATCACGCCCTCGCGGTGCTCCGCATCCGCGGCACCGCGCTGGCGGCGGCCCTGCTGCCGGGGGGCGCTGCGGTGATCCTGCACGTCGCCGCGAGCACGGGCCTGGCCGGCCCGGGCTGGGCGCCGGCCACCTGGGCCGTGACGGCCGCCGCCGTGCTGGCGCTGGCCGTCGCGGGCGGGGTCGCCGCCGTGATCGCCCGCGCCCGGCCGGCGACCAGTCCGACCGTGCCGGTGACCCGCGCGCAGGCCCCGGACCTGTACGTGCTGGTGCGCGAACTCGCCGACCGGCTCGACGTGCCCGTGCCGTCGGCCCTCGCACTCACCCCGGACTGCGACAGCTGGCTGGAGGACCGTACGCACCCGGCGCAGGAGCGGAGGATGCCGGGCGGCGCGCCGGTGCGGTGGCTGCGGCGTCGCCGTTCGGAGGCGCCGCCGGTGCTGGTGATCGGCTCGCCGTTCCTGTGGTGGATGCGGGTGGCGGAGCTGCGCGCCCTGCTGGCCCCCGTCGTCGCGGGCACCGGCCCGTCCGCCCATCCGGACATAGCCGCCGCGCGCCGCTGCGTGCGCGGCCTGGACGCGGCGGTCGCCGTCGCGGACCGCGCCCGCGCCGGCGGCCGGCGCGACGCCGGTCCGGGGCCGAATCCGGCGTGGCGGGCGGTGCTGCGGCTCACCGGGCTGGTCGCCCGGGTGCTGCTGCGCGCCTGCGGGCCGCACGCCGCGGAGATGGAGCGCGGCGTCGCGGCCGCCGCCGCGGACCGCGCACAGCACGTGGACCGCGCACTGCGCACCACCGCGCAGGAGCAGGTCGGCCTGGCCTACGCGGGCTGGGACCGGCTGCTGACCCGGGTGGCGCTGCCCGCGTGGCGCACCGGCCGCTGGCCGTCCCGGCTCGACGCCGGTGTGGTGGCGGCCCTCACCGAGCTGTCCCGCCGGGACCGCCTGGCGGACGGCTTCGCCTCGCGCCTGGGCGAGCGTCCGGCGTGCGACCTGCTGGAGGAGCCGGGCGCGGTCGACGCCTCGGTCTCGCTGCTGGCCGCGCGGCTCTTCCACGGCGAGCCGCGCGGGGAGGGCTCCGGGTGGGCGCCCGTGGACTGGACGGACTACCCGGAGGAGGTCGTCGACCGGATCTGGCGGGGCGAGGCGGCCCGCCTGTTCGCCGCTCTCGACGCGACGGAGCCGGACGGCCGGGCGGGAGCCGCCGAGCACGCGCCGCCCGCGGACGCGGACGGGGCGGCACGGGCACCTTCCGGCGCCGGGGGTGCGGCGGCACCGGCCGTCTCGTACACGGAGGCGGCGGTGGGCCGGATACTGGAGCGCCTCGCGGCCGGCGGCACGGACGCCGTCGCGGCCCGGATCAGCGCCGACGTCGCGCGGGCCGAGGCCGCGCAGGACGCCTGCCCGACGGCTCCCGGGCTGGACGAGCCGGTGCTGCCGGGAGCCGGGCAGCCCTCGCCGATGGGACTGCCGCTGCGGCCGCCGCGCTCCGGGCGGGAGCTGATGGCCGAGCACGTGACGGCGGCGGTGTGCTGCGCCGCCGTGGACACCGCGGGCGCGGCACCGGGCCTCGACTGGCTGGACGGGCCCGCCCTGCTCGTCGACGGCGAGCGGGCGACCGACCTGGCGGGACCCGTGCTGGACCTGGTCGAGGACGGCGATCCCGGCCCGCTGCGCGACTGGCTGACGGCCCGCGGCATCCGCGCCGACAAGCCGGTCCGTCTGGTGTAGCGGCTGCCCCGGGGCGGCGGTGACCGTCCCGGACGCGGCAGGGGCCCCGGCGAGGAATCGCGACGAACGGTGACCGAATCCTCGCTGCATGTGATGTGCTGGCCCTGTGAACCGGGGGACGAACCGTCCGGGAGGGGTGCGAAAGCGTGAGGACCGAGCAGATCAGGCGTTGGGAGTCGGGGGCGCTCGCACACGCGGTGAGCGATCCGTTCGCCCAGGGCCCGCTGCCCTGGCTGCGCGGCAGCGAGAACTACTTCGACGACGGGCAGGTCGTCCCCTGGTACGTGGACGTCGACCAGTCCGGCATCCTCCCCGTGCAGCGCGAGCGGCAGGCGGCCCGCGGACGGCGCGCGCATCACGGCGGTCCGCGTACGGCCGACGACGTGCACTGCCAGATCAAGGGCTTCGCGTCGTCCTGCGGCGGCGTCGCGCCGGGCGAGTCGATCGACTTCCGGGTCACGGTCAGCCCGCCGCAGCCGTTCTCCGTGGACGTCTACCGGATCGGGCACTACGGCGGCGAGGGCGCCACCAAGATCACCACCAGCCCCCGGCTGTCCGGCATCGTGCAGCCCGAGCCGCTGGTCGCGGACCGCACGGCGTCCTGCCACCACTGGTGGCTGTCCTGGCGGCTGCAGATCCCGGACTACTGGTCCACGGGCGCCCACGTCGCCGTGCTGACCACCGCGGACGGCCACCGCTCGCACATCCCGTTCACCGTGCGGGACCGCGACCCCGCGGACCTCCTGCTGCTGATGCCGGACGTCACCTGGCAGGCGTACAACCTCTTCCCCGAGGACGGCCGCACCGGCGCGAGCCTCTACCACGCGTGGGACGAGGAGGGCCGGCTGCTGGGCGAGGAGGACGCGGCGGTCACGGTGTCGTTCGACCGGCCGTACGCGGGAGCGGGTCTGCCGCTGCACGTGGGGCACGCCTACGACTTCATCCGCTGGGCGGAGCGCCACGGCTACGACCTGGCCTACGCGGACACGCGCGACCTGCACTCCGGCCGGGTCGATCCGACCCGGTACCGCGGCCTGGTCTTCCCCGGCCACGACGAGTACTGGTCGGTGCCGATGCGGCGCGCCGCGGAACGGGCCCGGGACGCGGGCACGTCCCTGGTGTTCCTGTCCGCCAACACCATGTACTGGCGGGTCGAGTTGCAGGCGCTGCCGGGTGACGCCGAAGACCGCCTGCTGACCTGCCGCAAGCGGCAGGGCGGCGGCCGCGCGCTGTTGTGGCGCGAACAGGGCGAACCGGAGCAGCAGCTGCTGGGCGTGCAGTACGCGGGACAGGTGCCGCAGCCGCACCCGCTGGTGGTGCGGAACACCGGCCACTGGCTGTGGCAGGCCACGGGCGTCGCCGAGGGCGACGAGCTGCCGGGTCTGGTGGCGGGCGAGGCCGACCGCTACTTCCCGCGCACGCCGCTGCCCGGGCACACCGAGCGCATCCTGCTGGCGCACTCCCCCTACCAGGACGCCTCCGGCTCCCGGCGCCACCAGGAGACCTCGCTGTACCGGGCGCCGAGCGGCGCCCTCGTCTTCGCCTCCGGGACGTTCGCCTGGTCGCCGGCGCTGGACCGGCCCGGCCACGTCGACCAGCGGGTCCAGCGCGCGACGGCCAACCTGCTCGACCGGATCTGCCGACGCCACTGACGCCGCCCCGCGCGCTTCTCGTCGGCCCACACGGTCTCCCGCCTCCCGCGACTCCCCCGGGCGCCGGGCACGACCCCGGGCGGGCCGGGACGGGCCGCGTACAGGACAATCGGACCAGCACCGCCGGAGCCGGGCGGCCGAGGCCCGGGCGTTCCCGGCAGCACGCGACCACAGGAGAGACCGTGTCCGGATTCGTCCACAGGCCCGAACCCGTGCAGGTGCCCGGGCTGGTGCACCTGCACACCGGCAAGGTGCGCGACCTGTACCGGAACGAGGCGGGCGACCTGGTGATGGTCGCCAGCGACCGGATCTCGGCGTACGACTGGGTCCTGCCGACCCCGATCCCGGACAAGGGCCGCATCCTCACCCAGCTCTCCCTGTGGTGGTTCGAGAACCTCACCGACCTGGTGCCGCACCACGTGCTGTCCTCCGACCTGCCGGACGGCGCACCCGCCGACTGGGAGGGGCGCACCCTGGTGTGCCGCTCGCTGCGCATGGTGCCCGTGGAGTGCGTGGCACGCGGCTACCTGGCCGGCTCCGGACTTCTGGAGTACGAGAGGACCCGCACGGTCTGCGGACTGGCGCTGCCGGAGGGCCTTCAGGACGCCTCCGAACTGCCCGCCGCGATCTTCACTCCGGCGACCAAGGCCGAGGTCGGCGAGCACGACGAGAACGTCAGTTACGAGGAGGTCGCCCGCCGCGTCGGCGTGGAGACCGCGGCGCAGCTGCGGCAGACCACTCTCGCCGTCTACGCGCGCGCCCGCGACGTCGCACGGGAGCGGGGCATCGTGCTGGCGGACACGAAGTTCGAGTTCGGCTTCGCGGAGGGCCCGGACGGCGAGGAGGAGCTCGTCCTCGCCGACGAGGCGCTGACCCCCGACTCCTCACGCTTCTGGCCCGCCGACACCTGGCAGCCGGGTCGCCCGCAGCCGTCGTTCGACAAGCAGTACGTGCGGGACTGGCTGTCCGGGCCCGAGTCGGGCTGGGACCGGGACGGCGAGCAGCCGCCCCCGGAGCTCCCGGCGGAGGTCGTCACGCGGACCCGCGCCAAGTACGCAGAGGCGTACCGGCTCCTCACTGGTCACCCTTTCGAGTGATGTGCGCGGGGGGTCTCCGGTCTCTCAACTGCCCACTTCGGGACGGGAGGACGCCGAAAGCCCCCGCGGATCCCTCTTCCGGCGGTATGAAGGGGGTGGAAGTGGCCGGTGTGGGGGCTGTCGTAGGGAGTGGCTGGTGAGTCAGCCGGAGAAGCGGCCGGAGGGCGCTTCGCGCAACGGGAAGCCGCGACGCAGCGGCCGGGGGGATCTGCTGAGCCGCGCGTTCCCGCTGGGCGACTGGGGCGAACCGGCGGAACGCCTGGAGGAGCTCTACCAGTGGGTGGAACAAGGCGCTCTCGACATGGTCGAGTGGTACCTGTCCGACCGCCGCTGGAAGCGCCGCGTCGCGCGGACGCTGCGCGCGGGCACCGCCGCCGGAGTGGGTGCGGGCGCCGTCCTGCCGCTGCTGCAGCTCACCGGGGCGTTCGACGCGGCGTTGACGGCGTGGGGCTTCGTCGCGCTGCTGGGGGCCGCGGTGTGCACGGGCTGCGACCGCTGGTTCGGCCTCACCTCGGGATGGATGCGCGACGTCGCGACGGCGCAGGCGGTGCAACGGCGCCTGGAGGCGCTGCAGTACGACTGGGCGTCGGAGTCCATCCGCGAGGTGCTCGGGCCCACCGAGGGCACCGCGGCGGAGGCGGCCGAACGCTGCCTGTCCGTGCTGCGGAGCTTCACCGAGGACGTCACGGAGCTGGTGCGGGCCGAGACGGCGGACTGGATGGTCGAGTTCCGCGCGACGACGCCGCTGCGGGTGCAGACGAAGGGGGCCGCCGGGGTGTTCGGCGGGGCCGCCGCCCCCCGCGCGGACGGCCCGTCGGGGCCGGCGGGCGGACGCCTGCCGCACCCGAGTCTCCGCCCCAACATGCCCCGCCAGCGCCCCCCGGACCGCTGACCGCCGGCGGCGGTCCGCTGCCGAGGGGCCGGCCCGCCCGGCACTCGGAGGTGCGCGGGCGAAGCCCGTCCACCGGCCGCGGCGGCGAGGACGGCGCCCCTGACGGAGGACGACGGCCGCGGTCCGGGGTCCCGCCCGGTGGGCGTCAGGGCTGGCAGGGCTCCGTGCCGGAGGGCACGCCGTACATCGGGTTGAAGGAGCCGAACGTGCGGACCTGGCCCGCCGAGACGCTCAGGCAGGGGTACGGGACGTCCGGGTAGCGCTCGCCGCGGAGGCGCCGGTACACCGTCGAGTCCCCGCAGTTGTAGTAGCTGATCTCGACCTTCCGCCACGGAGGCGTGCCGGTGTACTCCTGGTTGTCGCCGCACCGGTAGTCGGCCGCCGCGGCGCCCGTGCCCGGTCCGGGCACGGCGGCCGTCGCCGTCGTGCCGGTCAGGATCGACGCCCCCGCCAGCGCCGCCGTCAGCAGGGCGACGGCAGCTCTGCGCCGGTTTCCGCTGTTCCCCATGTGGGCCCCCTCGTTGCCTGCGTGGATGTGGATTGCCCGATTCCGCTTCTGTCGTCGGGCGAACACACACTGTAATGCCGAACGAGTGACCGTGCCACGCCCTGCGGGACGCGACGAGGGCGACACCCAACGGCGCGACACCCCGACGGGGCCCGGCACACGGACGCGGCCCGGCACGCCGACGGGGCCCGCTCGCCGGGTGGCGGACGGGCCCCGTCGTCTGCGGCGCTCCGGCTCAGCCGGTCAGGGGCGTGTCCCCAGCAGCCGGTGCAGTTCCCCGCCGTCGGCGCCGTCCGCGGACGGCGCGCTCCGCTCGCCCTGCTCCGAGGAGGCGGCGCCGGCGGGCTCCGGCTCCGGCTCCGGCTCCGGGAGGGCGTCGCAGGTCGCGTCCACGCCGCGGCGCGCGTCCGGCAGCGTGCCGTCGGCCAGGTACTCCGTCAGGTACCGGTCCAGGCAGGCGTTGCCGCCGAGCGTGATGCCGTGGTTGCCGCCGTCCTCCTCGACCACGAGGCGGGAGTCGTCGAGCAGCTTGTGCATCTTCACGCCGCCGGCGTACGGGGTGGCCGCGTCGTCGGTGGCCTGGAAGAGCAGCACCGGCGGGATGTCGTCGTTGCGGACGTCCGTGGCCTCCGGCTGCCGGGTGGGCCAGAACGCACACGGCGCGTTGTACCAGGTGTTGGACCAGGTCAGGAACGGCGCCTTCCGGTACGTCTCGCGGGCGTCCTCGTACCAGGTGCCCCAGTCGCGCGGCCACTTCGCGTCGCGGCACTCGACGGCCGTGTAGACGCTGTAGCCGTTCGTCCCGGTGACCTTGCCGTAGTCGTCGTACAGGTCGAGCAGCGCCTGCTCGTCGCCCTCGTGGACGTAGGCGGCGAACGCCTCGGCCATGGCGGGCCAGTAGCCGTTGTAGTAGCCGCCGGGCAGGAAGGACTCCTCCAGCTCGGCCGGTCCGACGACGCCCTTCGCCGGCTCGTCCCGCATGGCGGTGCGCATCTCGTACCAGCGGGCCTCGACCTTCTCCGCGTCGGCGCCGAGTCCGTACGTCGCGTCGTGCTCGGCGATCCAGGCCGTGAACGCCTTGAAGCGCTCGTCGAAGGCGTAGTTCTGGCTGATGTTGGCCTCGTACCAGACCTTCGTCGGGTCGACGATGCTGTCGAGGACCATCCGGCGCACCCGCTCCGGGAAGAGCTCGGCGTACACGGAACCCAGGTAGGTGCCGTACGAGTAACCGAAGAAGTTGATCTGCTCGGCGCCCAGCGCGGCGCGGATGACGTCCATGTCGCGGGCGGTGTTGCGGGTGTTGATGTGCTTCAGCACGCCCTCGTGACGGATGCCGCAGTCGACGGCGAAGGACGCGGCGCGCGAGATGTTCTCCGCGAAGGTGCGGAAGTCGTGCGGCACGGAGTCCGGGCGGGTGGCGTCGAAGTAGCCGGGCTCGCACTCCAGCGCGGGTTCGCTCTTGCCGACGCCGCGCGGGTCGAAGCCGATGACGTCGTACTGCGCGGCCACGTCGGCGGGCAGCGAGCGGGCGACGTAGCCGGCGAGGCCGAGGCCGCTGCCTCCGGGGCCGCCCGGGTTGACCAGCAGCGGTCCCTGCTTCTCCTCGGCGGTGGCCGGGATGCGGTTGACGGCGATCTGGATCCGGCGGCCCTCGGGACGGGCGTGGTCCAGCGGCACGTCGATCGTCGCGCACTGCATGGTCGGGTTGTTCGCGGTACCGCAGTCCGTCCAGTCCACGGACGAAGCGGCGGCGGGTGATCCCGCAGCGGCTGTCGCCGGCACTGCCGAGACCAGGCCCGATGCCATCGCCGCCAAGGCGACGGCCACCGATGCGGTTCGTCTCACTTGCCCTCCTGACACCTGCACAGGCGCCGGCGCAGGCCGCGCCGACCCGCAGATGGTGCCGCGCCGGGCGGGCCCGCGGCTAGTGCTGCGGCCGGGATGTCCCCGCAAGAACACCCCACCGTCCGGTAGTCGAACGACGCGGACGGAGCGTCAGCTGAAAATGATCATCGAGCCCTGGGCGAGACTGCGCGTCGCGGCCTGGTGCAGCCCGAGCCACACGTGCTGCTCCCGGGCGAACGGGCCCTCGCCGTACGCGGGGGCCACGGCGGGCTCTTCCAACTCGGTCGGCCGGGTGGGCGCCTCGGGTGGTGGCGGCGGGTTGTGCGGGTCGATGCCCACGAAGGGGGCGACCGCCTCCAGTTCGCGCAGCAGCCCGTGGCTGGAGCCCAGCGGGCCGCCGCCCTCGAGGAGTTCGTCCGTGGCGAGCGGCGCCGGGAAGTCCACCGGCACGTACGCGCCCGCGTGGTCGTAGTGCCAGACCAGATGGGACTGCTGTGCGGTCTGCTCGAACATCTCCAGCAGCTGCTCGTAGTCGCCGCCGAGGGCGTCCACCGGGGTGACCTCCAGGTTGCACAGCTGGAGGAGATGCGCGCGGCGCAGCAGGTGCAGGGCGTCGTAGTCGAAGCCGGCGACGGGGGCGACGTCGCCGGACAGCCCCGGTACGTACCCGTACACGGGGACGGGCGGCAGGCCGGACGCGGCGAGCGCCCGGTCGTAGGTCGCGATCTCCTCCGCGAAGGGATTGTCGGGGCTGTGGCACAGCACGTCGACGAGGGGGACGAGCCACAGGTCACAGGCCAAGGGATTCGCTCCGCGGGTTGGGGGGCGGCCGACGGCCTCAGGGTAGACCGGGGCGCGCCGGTGCAGAAGATCCCCTCGGCACGAACGACGTCCGCCCGACGGGCGGGGGCGGCCCGGTCAGGGGCCGTCGACCAGCGTCAGCGCATGCGCGTTGTACGCGGTGAGGAGACGTTGTGCCCCGTCCAGGTCCAGCTTCTCCACCGCGTCCAGCAGCGTGCAGTGCCCCGCCCACAGGCGGCCGGCCAGCTTCTCCTCGCGCCGCAGCACCGGCACCGCGAAGGCCCAGCACTGCACACGGACGCGGTCCAGGAAGTCGCGCACGTACGGGTTGTGCACCACGCCGCCCAACTCGCGCCAGTACCGCAGGTCGTAGCCGATGAGGATGTCCAGATCGCCGAGGAGCGCGGCGCGTTCGGCGGCGACGGCGCGCCGCCGCACCGACTGCAGCGCGTCCCGGTCGGGCAGCTCGACGATGCCGCCGCGCTGCCGTATCCAGCGGAAGACGCCCTCCATGACCAGCGAGCGGGCGTCGATCATGGCGCGGAAGTCCGCCGGGGAGAACTCGTGCACGCGGAAACCGCGGTGCTGCTCCATGTCGAGCAGACCCTGCGCGGCGAGGTCGACCAGCGCCTCCCGTACGGGGGTCGCGGAGACGCCGTACTGGTCGGCGATCTCCTTGACGGTGAAGTCCCTCCCGGTCGGCAGCCGGCCGGCGAGGATCTCGTCCCGGAGGGCGGTGGCGACCTGCGCCCGCAGGGTGCTCCGCCGTATCACCGCACGCGCCCCGCATCGGTGGTGTGGGCGTCGGCGGCGGACAGGGCCTCGTCCAGCACGGCCAGCCCTTCCTTGGCCTCCGACTCGGTGACGGTGCACGGCGGCACCACATGGGTGCGGTTCATGTTGACGAAGGGCCACAGGCCCCGCGTCTTGCAGGCGGCCGCGAAGTCGTTCATCGGCTTCGCGGCGTCGCCGGACGCGTTGTAGGGCACCAGTGGTTCGCGGGTCTCCCGGTCGCGGACCAGGTCCAGCGCCCAGAAGACCCCGGTGCCGCGCACCTCGCCGACCGACGGGTGACGTGCGGCGATCTCCCGCAGGCCGGGGCCGAGGACGTCCTCGCCGATGCGCGCGGCGTTCTCCACGATGCCCTCCTCGGCCATCGCGTTGAGCGTCGCGACCGCGGAGGCGCAGGCGAGGGGGTGACCGGAGTAGGTGAGGCCGCCGGGGTAGGGGCGGTCGTCGAACGTGGCGGCCACGGCCTGGGAGATGGCCACGCCGCCCAGTGGCACGTAGCCGGAGTTGACTCCCTTGGCGAAGGTCAGCAGGTCGGGCACGACGTCGTACAGGTCGGCCGCGAACCAGGTGCCGGTGCGGCCGAAGCCGGCCATCACCTCGTCCAGCACGAGCAGGATGCCGTGCCGGTCGCAGATCTCGCGGACGCCGGCCAGGTAGCCCTCGGGCGGCATCAGCACACCGGCGGTGCCGACGATGGTCTCCAGCACCACGGCGGCGAGGGTGTGCGGGCCCTCGAAGAGGATCGTCTGCTCCAGGTGCTCCAGGGCGCGGGCGCACTCCTCGGCCTCGGTGGTGGCGTGGAAGTGGGAGCGGTAGAGGTGCGGGCCGAAGAAGCGGACGACGCCGGCGGTGCCGGTGTCGGAGGCCCAGCGGCGCGGTTCGCCGGTGAGGTTGATGGCGGCTGCCGTGGCGCCGTGGTACGAGCGGTAGGCGGCCATCACCTTGGGGCGCCCGGTGTGCACCCGGGCCATGCGTACGGCGTTCTCGATCGCCTCGGCGCCGCCGTTGGTGAAGAAGATCCGGTCCAGGTCGCCGGGGGTGCGTGCGGCGATGAGCCGGGCCGCCTCCGAGCGGACGTCGACGGCGAAGCCGGGTGCGAGGGTGCACAGCCGGCCGGCCTGCTCCTGGATGGCGGCGACGACCTTGGGGTGCTGGTGGCCGATGTTCGTGTTGACCAGCTGGGAGGAGAAGTCGAGGTAGCGGTTCCCGTCGTAGTCCCAGAAGTACGCGCCCTCGGCCCCGGCGACCGCGAGCGGGTCGATGCGTCCCTGGGCGGACCAGGAGTGGAAGACGTGGGCACGGTCGGCCGCCTTGACGGCGTCCTTGTCCCCGGGGACGGCGAAGGCCGCAGGCGTGGAGTCCTGACTGGTCATGCGTATCTCACCTCTCGGTCGGCTCCCACAGGGTAAGGACCGCTCCCGGCACGCGTCGCGGGTGCGCGACGGAATGTGGGGTTCCCCATCGATCTGGCACCTGGAGGTGCTCACACCGGGCACCCGCACGGACACGGTGCGCACCGTCGCGGCGGGGTGGTGGCGGCGTCCGGCCGGGTCGGCCCGTCAGCGCCGGGAATGCAGCAGCGAGGCGTGTTCGAGCACGTCCTCCAGGGGATCGTCGGTCCGGCCGGTGTGGACGAGGGCGACGCGCGGCACGTTGTGCGAGCCGGTGTGGGCCGCGTCGGAGGGCGCCGCACCGGCCTGCCCGGCAGTCACCGCCGGCATCAGTACGGCACCGACCGCCACCGCCGCGGTCCTCGTCGCCCACGCCCCGCCGTACCCGCCGCCACCACGCATCACCGCTCCTTCCGCCCGGCCACCCGGCCGCCCGGCCGCCCGGCCTCCCGTTTCCGTCGACGCGTTCACCGAGCCGCGGGGTCCGTCGTCAGCGGATGGGGCCGAGTGCCGCAGCACGTCGACCGACCGGACGCAGGGACTATTGACAGCATGCTGT
The DNA here is from genome assembly GCF_031845485.1 of Streptomyces hazeniae. NCBI lineage: Bacteria > Bacillati > Actinomycetota > Actinomycetes > Kitasatosporales > Streptomycetaceae > Streptomyces > Streptomyces hazeniae. The sequence continues at coordinate 70,055 of NZ_JAVREQ010000010.1, read as the reverse complement.
CTTCATGACAGCCTCTTGTCATCGAAGGGAGTACCGCCATGAGCTTCCACCTCGCCGTCTACGACACCCTCGCCGACTACGAGTACGGCCACGTCGCGGCGCATCTGCCCGGCGGCGTGACCACGGTCGGCCTCACTCCCGACCCGGTCACCACCAAGGCCGGGCTCCGCGTGCAGCCCGACATGGTGCTGGCCGACCTCGACCCGGCGGACAGCGCCCTGCTCGTCCTCCCCGGCGCGGACCTCTGGTTCGGCGACGCGCTCGCCCCGTTCGCCCGCACCGCGCGCACCTTCCTCGACGCGGGCGTGCCGGTGGCGGCGATCTGCGGCGCCACCTTCGGGCTCGCCGCCGAGGGACTGCTGGACGACCGCGACCACACCAGCGCCGCCGCCGAGTACCTGGCGGCGAGCGGCTACCGCGGGGGCGACCGGTACCGCGAGGCGGACGCGGTCACCGACGGCGACCTGATCACCGCCGGGCCCACCGACCCCGTGGCGTTCGCCCGCGAGATCTTCGGACGCCTCGGCACCTTCCCGCCGGAGGTGCTGGGCGCCTGGTACCGGCTGTTCCACGACTCCGACGCCGCGGCCTACCCGGTGTTCGCGGCGGCCCAGGGGTGAGCGCCGCGGGCAGCGACACGGGTTCGGCCGCCGACCCGGCGGGCGCGGCGGGCGCGGCGGACAGGGCGGACGCAGCGGCCGCGGGGCCGGCGGTCACCGGGGACGAGGCGGCGACGCCGGACCTGCTGAGCGGCACGGCACTCACCGTGTTCCGCCTCAACGGGCAGTTCCTCTCCGTCGCCGAGGAGCTGGCCGGTCCCGCCGGGCTCACCGCCGCCTGGTGGCAGGTGCTCGGCGCCGTCCTGCACGAGCCGCTGCCCGTCGCGGGCGTCGCCCGCACCATGGGCATCACCCGGCAGAGCGTGCAGCGGGTCGCCGACCTGCTGGTCGACCGCGGCCTCGCCGAGTACCGCCCCAACCCGGCACACCGCAGGGCCAAGCTGCTCGCCCCCACCGCCGACGGGCTCGCCGCCGTACGCCGCATCGCCCCGCAGCACGCCGACTTCGCCCACCGACTGGCCGAACAGCTCGGCGGCCGGGAGGAGTTCGCGCGGACGCTGGACACACTGCGGCGCCTCACCGGCGCGCTGGACGCCCTGGAGTCCGCGGCGGACACCCCGCCGCCGGTCCGGGGCGCCCGGCGCGGCCGGTAACGGTAACGACTCGGGTCTCCGCCCGGCCCGCCTCGGACCGGGCGAACCCCTCTATCCTCGGTGGCGGTTGACTGCCGCACGGCACGACACGGGGGAGGACGCATGGAGGGGCTGGGCAGCCACGACCCTCGCTGGATAGGCGGCTACCGCCTGCTGGGCAGACTGGGCGAGGGCGGCATGGGCCGGGTCTACCTGGCCCGTTCCGAACGGGGCCGGACGGTGGCGGTGAAGGCCGTCAAGGCGGAACTCGCCCGGCAGCCGGACTTCCGCCGCCGCTTCGCCCTGGAGATCGCCGCCGCCCGGCGGGTCGGCGGCGAGTGGACCGCGCCGGTGCTGGACGCCGACACCGAGGCCGCCGAGCCCTGGGTCGCCACCGGCTACATCGCCGGCCCCTCCCTCGCCCAGGTGGTGGACCACGACTACGGCCCGCTCCCCGAGCAGTCCGCCCTCGCGCTGGCCTCCGGCCTGATCCGGGCGCTGACCGCCATCCACGCCGCAGGCCTGGTGCACCGCGACCTCAAACCGTCCAACGTCCTCATCACCTTCGACGGCCCGCGCGTCATCGACTTCGGCATCGCCCGCGCCGTGGACGCCGCACTCCAGTCCTCCGGAGGGCTCACCAGCACCGGCGCGGTGATCGGCTCTCCCGGGTTCATGTCCCCGGAGCAGGTGCGCGGCACGCCCGTCACGGCCGCCTGCGACGTGTTCTGCCTCGGCGCGGTACTGGCGTACGCGGCGACCGGCCGGATGCCGTTCGGTACCGCCGACTCCGGCATCCACGCACTGATGTTCCGCATCGCCGAGGAGGAGGCGGACCTCACCGGCATCGAGGGCCGCCTGCGCGACCTGATCACGGCCTGCCTGGCCAAGGACCCGGCGCAGCGCCCCAGCCTCGAGACGCTGGCCGGCTGGGCGGGCGGCGAACTCTCCGGCACCTGGCTGCCGGGCGAGGTCCTCGCCCAGCTCGGGCGTCACGCCGTGCAGTTGCTGGACAGCGAGAACCCGGAGGCGGCTGCGGCAGTCCGCGCCCCGGCGTCGTCCGCGGGAACGGCGACGGGCCCCGGTGCGGGCGCGGGTACGGGCACTCCGCCCCCGGGCACGTCACCGCCGGGCCCCTACCGGCCGGGCCCGCCCCCGTCGGCCTACGGCGTGCCGGGCACGCCGCCCGGGCCGGCGGCATCGGCGACGCCGGGACCGTACGGCTACCCGCAGCCCCGGCCGTGGAGCCCCGGGCCGACGCCCCCTCCCGGCCCGCACCACACCGGCTACCGCACCACCTCCCCGTACGGTCCGGGACCGGTCGGCCCCGGCCCCCGGCCCGCGGCCGGGCAGCAGCGCGCCGGCGCGGCGCCGCCCGGACCTCCGCGCTCCCCGCGCGGCCTGGCCACGGCCACCTGGAGCCTGCTCGCCGCCGTGCTGGCCTGGACGGTGTTCGACCTGCTGTTCAACTTCGCCGCCTACGGCACCTACAGCGACTACGCCGACTCCTGGGAGCCGACCCTCGTCCCCGACTACGACGGCCTCAAGGCGTGGTCCGTCACGCTGGACGTCCTCGCGTTCCTCATCGCCCTGCCGCTGATCACCCTGTGGCTGATGTGGTTCTGGCGGGTGCGGCTGAACGCCGAGGCGTTCCGCCCCGGCGGCATGCGGTACGGCCCCGGCATGGCGATCGGCGGCTGGTTCCTCCCCGTCGCCAACCTGTGGATCCCCAAGCAGATCGCCGACGACATCTGGTCCGCCGGCGCTCCGCCCACGCCGGGCCGGCCCGCCTGGAACGGCGCCGCGCCGCGCCGTACGGGGCTGCTCAACGGCTGGTGGACGATGTGGCTGAGCAGCTCCCTCATCGGCTCCCTGCTCGGCTGGCAGGAGTGGCACGACGCGAGCACGGCGCTGGAGGCGCGCGGCTGGCTGGTCTGGGGCATCGTCACCGACCTGCTGCTGGTGCCCGCGACGATCCTCGCCATCCTCGTCGTCCTCCGCCTCACCCGCGCGCAGGAGACCCGTATGTCCCGCACGCACCGCTGACCCCGCCGCCACGCCGCGCCACGCCATGCCGGCCGGCCGGGCGGCCGGGCGGCCGGGCGGTCGGTCGGTCGGCGTGCTCAGGAGGCGTGGGCGAACGCGACGACGCTCGTGTCGTCGACGACGGGTTCCGTCCAGGCGCCGCCGACCGCGACCAGGCGGAGCAGCCCACCGGCGTCCTCGGGCACGTCGGCGAGTGCGCCCGGCGGCCCGGCCGCCCCGTACCGCTGCACGGCGTGCACCTCGTAGCGCACCGTCCGGCCGTCCGCCCGCAGCACCCGGATCTGCGCGCCCGCGCGCAACCCGCCGAGGCCGGCGAACGCCGCCGGACCGGTCTCGGAGTCGAGGTGCCCGACCAGCACGGCCGCGCCCTTCTCGCCGGGCGCCGGAAGGCCCGCCGCCCAGGCCACCTGCATCGGGTCGCCGGGGGGTGCGACCGGGATACCGTCCCCTGCGCGCTCCCCGACCGGCACGATCCTCGCGTCCACGCCGGTCCCGCGGACGGCGACCCGTACGGGCGACGTACGCGCCGCACGTCCCGACGCCTCCCCGCCCCCGGCGTCCACCCCCGGCACCCGGTCGCTGCCCGCCCGGCCGGACTCGGCGGCCCCGGTGTCCACAGCACCGGTGTCCACAGCGCCGGTGTCCGCGGCCAGGACCGCGGCGTTCGCCGCGGGCGGTCCTGGAACGAACCGGCACGTCACCACGGTGAAGACCACGGCCGCGACCACCGAGACCACCTCGAGGCGGCGGCTGCGCGAGGACAGCCGCTCGTACCGGGTCGTCACCGGTTCACCGCCGCCCCGCGCGGGCCCGGCGCCGGGAGGCGGCCCGGCGGGCGGTGAGCAGGTAACCCGCGAGCGCCGCCCCGGCCAGCCCGCCGCCGAAGGCGAGGGCGACGCCGTCGACCTGGTTCGCCTCCTCCCCGCTCCCGCCACGGGCCAGGTGGCGGTGCGCGCGCCCTTCGGACGTGACGAAGGTGGTGGTCAGCGACTCGGCGGCGCTGCAGTTCGCGGTGACGACATACGAACGGCCGCGCGGCAGGCCCGACTTCACCCGGGCCTGGGCGACGAGCCCGCCCCCGTCCGTAGCGGGCCGCAACGCCGGCGCGTCCGCGAACGCCGTGGAGAACACGCCTCCGTGGTCCACGTCCCCGTCGCACCGCGCCCGGACGGTCACCGTGCTGCCGGGGTCGCCGGCCGCCGGTGTGAGCGTGACCGCGTCCCGGGGGCGGCTGGTGTCCGGCGCTCCGGGGGCTCCGCCCCCTTCGCTCGCGGCGGCGGGCGGCACGGCGAGCGCGACGACCGCGGCGCATGCCGCGACCGCTGCGGCGAGGTGGGGACGGGCGCGCGGAGTCATACGGCCATCCGACCAGCACGGCGGACCCGCTGCACCCGGTGCGCGCCTCTTCGGGTGCCCCCCACGGGGGTGAGCCTGCCCGGGCCACCCGTACGTGCGTCCGATCACGGCCACGGACGGAGCGGTGACCGGAGAAATCCGTTGCCGCGTCGGCGCTGAGGTCGGATGCTTCGAGGCGTGCCGACCCCGGACGCCTCCACCGGACCCACCGTCACCCGCCCGCGCCGCGGGGAGCGGACGCCGGCTCGCGCGGACCGACGGTCGGCGCCGGAGGCGTGGAGGTGCCGGTGACGACGTTCGCGTGGCGGGGCGGGTTCGACGACGGCGCGCTCCGCGCCCTGCACGCCGAGGGCTTCGGGGGCCTCCCGGCGCCATTGCCTGGGGCGCACGCCTGCGGCGGCACAGTCTGGGCTGGGTCTGCGCGTGGGAGGACGACACGCTGGTCGGTTTCGTCAACGTCGCCTGGGACGGCGGGACGCACGCCTTCCTGCTGGACACGGTGGTGGCCGCGCACTGCCGCTCCCGGGGCGTCGGCGCCGAGTTGGTCGCGACGGCGGCGCGGGGTGCCCGCGCCGCCGGGTGCCGGTGGCTGCACGTCGACTTCGAGGAGCACCTGCGGGGGTTCTACCTCGAGACCTGCGGCTTCCGGCCGACCGCCGCAGGTCTCGTCGCGCTGTAGCGGCTGCTGCGTGAGCCGCCGCTACTTCGTCTCCAGGTCCCGTCGGCGGAATCCGGCGATCCCGAAGGCGACCAGGGCCGCCGCCACCGCCGTGAGCCCGGCCGCCGCTCCCCAGTCCATGCCCTCCGCCGGCACCCGCGGCACGTGGCCGAAGGGTGACAACTCGGCGAGCCAGTCGGGGATTTCCAGGATCGGGCCCAGGTAGCCGACCACGAACGCGTACACCGGCACGATCCACACCGCGGCCGTGGCGCGCGGCGCCCAGCCGAACAGGGCGACGCCGACCCCGGCGGTGACCCAGAGCGCGGGCGCGTAGGCCAGTGCCGCGCCCAGCAGGTCCGGCACCACGCCCGCGTCGCCCGTGCTCGCGGCCCCCAGCAGGCCGAAGCCCAGCCCGGCGGCCAGCAGCACGACGACACCTCCCGCGGTCGCCACCGCGACGTGGCTGCCGACCCAGCGCGCCCGGGACAGGCCGGTGGCCAGCAGGGGTTCGGCACGCCCGGCGGTCTCCTCGGCACGCGGCCGCAGCGCCGCCATCACCCCGTGCACGGAGGCGATGACCGCCACCACGATCATCACCGTCGCGGCGAACGACTCGGCGAGCGAGGCGTCGCCGACCTGCCGCACGACCTCCCTCAGCTCGGCGAGGTCCTCGATCATGTCCTCGGCCTGGCCGAGGATCGAGCCGTACATGGCGCCGAGGACGAACAGGCCCGCCGCGAAGCCGTACAGCAGCCCGCGCTGCTGCCGCAGCGCGAATCCGACGGGACGCGTCAACAGGCCCGACGCGGAGCCGCGCCCGGTCCGCGCCGCCCGCAGTCCGGCGCCGAGGTCGCGCCGGGTGCTGAGCACGTATCCGACGGCGGCCGCACCCGCGGCGAGCAGCAGGCAGAGCAGCAGCGGCCACCAGCGGTCGTCGACGAAGACGTAGGTGCGCTGCGCCCAGCCGATCGGCGACAGCCACGACAGCGCGCCGCCGCCCACGTCGCCCGCGGCCCGAAGCGCGTACGCGGCGCCGATGGCCGCCAGGGCCATCCCGGAGGCGCCCCGGGAGTGCTGCGTGACCTGCACCGTCACCGCGGCGACGCCGGCGAAGGCGATGCCGACGGCCGCGTGCGCCGCCCCGTACAGCAGGGAACCGTGCCACCCGACGCCCTCGGCGCCGCTCGCGCCCAGGCCCGCCGCGAGCAGGCCGCCGAGTGCCAGGGAGGCCAGCGTCGCGGTGACGAGAGCCGCCGTCAGGTGCGCGTGCCGTCCCACGACGGCCGCCCGCACCAGCTCGGCGCGGCCGGTCTCCTCCTCCGTCCGGGTGTGCCGTGCGACGGTGAGCACGGTCATCAGTCCGACCAGCACGGCCACGAAGCCGAGCATCTGATGGCCCATCATCGCGCCGAGACCGTAATCGTCCAGGTAGTGCCCGGGGCCGCTCATCGCCAGCCCTGCCGGGCTTCCCAGCGTCTTCGCGATGGCCGTGCGGTCCGCGTCGGTGGAGTAGGTCTGCTCGAAGCTCGACAGCGAGGCGAGCGTGCCGGCGGTCAGCGCCCCGATCCAGACGGGCAGACGTACGCGGTCGCGCCGCAGGGCGAAGCGGAGCAGCACGCCCGTGCCGGCCAGCGCGCCTCCGCCCGCGTCCGTTCCGGTCGCGGAGTCGGCGGCCGTCCGCTCCACGGTGGCGGTCACGAGCCCACCCCGCTCCGGAGCGCGCCGGCCTCCTCGCCGTCCACCACGTCGCCGTAGTGGCGGAGCATCAGCTCCTCCAGCGTGGGAGGGTGGCTGGTCAGCGAGCGGATACCGCACTCGGTGAGCCGCCGGATCGCCGCGTCCAGCTGGGCGCCGTCCACGGCGAAGCGCACCCGCCCGTCGTCGCGCCGCACGTCGTGCACGCCCGCCAACTCCTCCAGTCCGGTCGCCGGGCGCTCCGTCTCCGCCTCGACGGTGGTCCGGGTGAGGTGGCGCATCTCCTGGAGCGTGCCGGACTGCACGACCTTCCCGAGCCGCACGATGCTCACCCGGTCGCAGAGCTTCTCCACCTGGGCCAGGATGTGGCTGGAGAGCAGCACGGTCCGGCCGGCCGCCTTGGCCTGGGCGACGACGTCCTGGAACACGACCTCCATGAGCGGGTCGAGGCCGGCCGTGGGCTCGTCGAGCAGGAGCAGTTCCGCGTCCGAGGCGAGCGCCGCGACGATCGCGACCTTCTGCCGGTTTCCCTTCGAGTAGGTGCGGCCCTTCTTCGTCGGGTCGAGGTCGAAGCGTTCGAGGAGTGCGTCGCGCCTCCCCTTGTCCACACCGTCTCCCCCGCGCAGGCGGGCGAGGAGGTCGATGGCCTCACCGCCGGTGAGGTTGGGCCACAGCTCGACGTCGCCGGGCACGTACGCGAGCCGCCGGTGCAGCGGGACGGCGTCGTGCCACGGGTCGAGGCCCAGTACGCGTGCGCTTCCCCCGTCGGCCCGCAGCAGGCCGAGCAGGACCCGGATCGTCGTCGACTTCCCCGCGCCGTTCGGGCCGAGGAAGCCGTGCACCTCCCCCACGTCGACGTGCAGGTCGAGTTCGTCGAGCGCCCGTGTCCGGCCGAACGTCTTGACGAGGCCCGATACGGAGAGGGCTTCCCTTGCCTTGGTCATACACACGAAGCTACATTACGTTCAGAAATTTATGAAGATTCAGAGCAGCTAGGATTCGGAGGAGAGATCACCGCACAGGGGAGAACACCAGGGTGAGTGCCGACGACTACGCGACGCGCCTGTCGCCCTTCGTCGAACGTTTCGCGGCCGACCTGACGGAGGCCGGCATGCAGCGCATGGCCGCCCGGGTGTTCGCGTGCCTGCTCGCCTCCGACGAGGGCGCCCTCAGCTCGGCCGAACTCGCCGACCGGCTCCAGGTCAGCCCCGCGGCCGTGTCCGGCGCGGTGCGCTACCTGGCCGGCGTGCACATGGTCAGCCGCGAACGGGCCCCCGGCTCCCGGAGGGAGCTCTACCGCGTCCAGGAGGACGTCTGGTGGGAGACGTTCACCAACCGCGACGTCCTGCTCTCCCGCTGGTCGACCACCGCCCGCGCCGGTGCCGAGGCCATCGGCCCCGACACCCCGGCGGGCCGCCGCCTCGAGGAGACCGGCGAGTTCTTCGCCTTCCTCAGGGACGAGCTCTCCGGCCTGATGGCCCGCTGGCGGGAGCTGCGCGCCGAGCGGGCGCGTTCCGACGACTGACCCCGGACGGCCGGCCGAACCCCTCCGCGACGGCGGGGGCGGAGGCGCGGGGGCGGAGGGGACGCGGGCTCACGCACCCGCGCCCTGCCACGCGCCGGCGCCCCAGTCGTAGCCGTACGCCTCGCCGTCGCCGCCCCCGCTCGTACGGAACGGGCGGCCGCCGTCGTCGATCCGCAGCGTCCCCGTGCGGTCGCCGCTGCTCCAGCGCACCTCCAGGTACCAGTCGCAGTCGTACCGCTCCGTCCGCGCCTCGACCCGCAGGGCCAGCGGCTCACCGGCCGTCACCTGGTAGGGCAGGCGCGTCGCCGGAAGATGCGTCCCGTCCTCGCCGTCGTACCCGTCCTGCGGACGGGCCACCGGCCGTGCCGCGTCCAGGCCCACGGTGAACGCGGCCGGAGTGAGCGCCCCGCCGCACCCGTTGCTCATCCCGTACGCCGGCCAGTCCAGCGGCGCCCGCCGGTCCGCCACCCGCACGTACACGCCCTCGACCACCACGGGCTCCGCACCGGCCGCCCGTACGGTCGCCTCCACCACCGTGTCGCCGCCGTGCACGGCGCCCACCGCCGAGGCCCAGCCGCGCGCGTCCTGCTCCACGGGCGGCTCCGGCACCTGTGACGGCGCACGGTCCACGAGATAGGTGTGGTCGCAGCCGTGCCGCCACACGTGGGACCCGGCGGTCCAGGTCAGCGGCGACCCGGTGACGTCCCTCCCTCGGTCCCCGCCGCCCTGCTTCTTCCCGGAGACGTCCTCCTCCGGTCCGTCCTGCCGGGCGGCCGCAGAGGGTGCTCCCGAGGGTGTGCGCTCCCGCCCCGAGGCGGAGGGCGACGCGGTCGCCGCGGGGCCGGCAGCCCGCCGCGCGCCGTCCGGACCGGCGACAGGGGTGGGGTCCGCTCCGCGCCCCTCCGGGCCGGAGGCGACGAAGGCGGACACGACCACCGTCACGACCAGGGCGACCAACGCGGCCACCGGCCACAGCCGACGGCGGGCGGCGACGCTCCGCCATCCGCCCGGCCGGTCGTCCGCCACTCCGGCGGCCCGCTCCCCCCGGTCCTCGCCCCCGTCCACCGCCACCGGGACGGCGGGTGCCGCCTGTCCGGTCTCGGGTGGCGCATCCGCGGGCGACGGCGGGTCCTCGCCGGGCGTCGCGGGCTCGGCCGCACGCGCGCCGCCCGGCGCGTCGCCGTCCCGCCGGGCGCGGCTCGCGTCGGCCCGCACCCAGCGCCGGTGCAGGGCGAGCAGTTCCTCCGGCGTCGCGCCGCACACGCGCGCGAGCCGTTCCACCGGCGCGTAGTCCGGGGGCACCGCCTGGCCGTTGCAGTAGCGGTGCAGCGTCGACGTGCTCAGGTGGGCCCGCTGGGCGAGCTGCCCGTAGCTGCGTCCCGAACGGTCCTTCAGCCGCCGCAGGCAAGCGGCGAACTCCTCCGTGTCCCGCGCTGCACCCATCCCGGCCGGCTCCCCTCCGTCGTCCCGTCCCGCCGGTTCCCGTCCCGGGAAGCGTTCCAGGGCCACTCCGTTTCCCCATGTCAGCGTACGCGCGGACGTCCCGGCGTCCCGGGTTCCCCGCGAGCTGTTGCCCCCATGTGACACGCCGGGCAACGCTCCTGGTGAACCGTCAAACGGAGGGACACCCACCATGCACATCCACCGTCGCGCTCTGCGCACCGCGGCTCTCACGGCCGCCGTCGTCACCACCACGATCGGCCTGGTCGCCGTGGGCTCCGCCCAGGCGGCGCCGGAGGGCGCGCCCGCCGACGCGTCCCGCCGGGCGGCCGCCGCGCCGGCGTTCCTCGCGCCGGACGAACTCCCCGCGCACCCGTCCTCCGCCTGGTACGCGGAGCAGCCGGCCGCCGGCCTGCCGGAGTTCCCGGTGTTCTGCCTGGAGGACGCGCTGCCCGCCGAGGGAGCGTCGCACCGGCAGTTCTGGACCGAGTTCGACACCTCCGCCGTGCAGGTCAGCGTACGGACGGCCACCCTGAAGAGCGCTCGGGCACTCGCCGCGGAGGCCGAGGAGTCGGTACGGGCCTGCGCGGCGGCGTACGAGGAGCAGTACCCGGGCGCGGAGGCCGAGCTGGTCGACTACGGGCGCGTCGACGTGCAGGAGGGCGCCCACGTCTACGGCGTGGACACCGCCGACCCGGACGGCACCGGCACCAGCGACGCCCACCTGTTCGGCATCGGGCGCGACGGCCGCACCGTGACCGTCGTGGACTGGGGCCAGATGGGGAACCTCTCGCACGCCCCGGTCGACGACTTCCGCACGACGACCCGTACGGCCGTGGAGAAGCTGCGGAGCTGACGCTCCGTCCGGGAGCCACGGTGCCGGTGCCGGAAGGGGGAACCCGGCACCGGCACCGTGACGTCCCCGTCCTTCAGGCGTCCTCAGTCGTCTCCAGGTGTCTCCAGGCGTCCTCAGTCGTCTCCAGGCGCCCTCAGCCGTCGCCGTGCTCGTCGTCGCCCGCCGCCGGCCCCGGCAGGGTGAGCCACCAGGCCGAGTCCATGGCCGTCCAGGTGCGGGCCCGGACGGGTCCGCCGACCAGCGCGTCCGCGCGGTAGCGGAAGTCGGGTCCGGAGACGGTGACCGTGCGGGCGCGGGCGTAGAGCGGTTCGGACGTGGCCCGGCGGCGCACCGCGACCGTCGCCAGTCCGCCGCCCCCGGGAGCCAGCCACACCCCCGCGACCGGGCGGTCCAGGTCGGCGAGCGTCGCTCCGTCGGCCTCCACGCGCAGCCGCAGCGGCGGTCCGTGCCCGCCGGCCGGACCACCGGCGGCGCCCGCCAGCGCCCCGAGCAGCGGCAGCGGCCGCGCGAGCGTCCGTACCAGCGAACGCCCGACGCGGAGCAGCGGCTCCCGCGCGTCGGCTTGACCGCCGCGCTGCCCGGGCCCGGCCGCGGCGGAAGCGGAACCGTGCCGGGACACCGCCCAGGCGCCCGGACCGTCCGCACCCCGGCGCGCGCCGGTGCCTCGCGCCCCGTCGTCGGCCCCCGGCTCTCCCGAAGCCGGCGCTCCGCGCGCCGCGCCTCCCCGGGGCGGCGTCTCGCGGGCGGGCGGGCGCGGCTCCGGCACCCGGTCGCCCTGGGCCGCCACCTCGCCCGGGCCCGCCCCGTCCGCCGTGGGCGCGCCCGCTCCCGGGCCGCAGGAACCGCCCGCGCAGTCCGCGCCGCGTGCACCGCCCGCACTCCCGGCGCGCGCGGGCACACGAAGCGCCCCCAGCACCACTCCGCCGCTGTCGTCGACCAGCAGGTCCCGGGCACGGTCCGTGCCGTTCAGCGCCACCCGCGAGGCGGCGACGGCGTCGCCGGGCACGCCGAGGGCCCGGGCCAGCACGGTGACGTCCGGCGGGCCGACCGGCACCATCGCCAGCGCGCACGCCGACAGCTCCCGCTCCCGGTGCAGCAGCCGCACGGTGCGCAGCAGCGCACGGTCGTCGCCGACCACCACCGGCCGCCGGCTGCCGCGCCGGGCGAGCGCCCGTTCCACCTCCGCCGCGCACTCGGGCACGCACACCTTCGCCCCTCCCGCGCCGGCGCCCGCGCAGAGGACATCCCTCGCGATCCGTACGGACTCCCCGTCCGTCGCCCGGGCGACAGGGTCGATGACGACCAGCAGGTCTGGAGCCGACACGTCGTTCCTCTCTCCAGGTTTCGTCGGGCGCTCGCAGCCCGCGAGCCCGCGCGGCCGGGCGCACGCCCCGGCCGAGTGCCACGGGCGTTCGCACCCCGGCAACCGGTTCCGGTAATCTCTCGGTGCAAGAGCCCCTGTCGCTGTTGCGCCAGGGGCTTCATCTATCCGGGGCAGGCCCGTCACGGCTCTCGCGAGGCGAAAGCGCCACGCACGTGGGACATGCCCCGCCCGGAAGGGGTGTACGCCTGTGCCCGCACTTGTGCTGCTCGGTGCTCAGTGGGGTGACGAGGGCAAGGGGAAGGCCACCGACCTGCTCGGCGGGTCGGTCGACTACGTGGTGCGCTACCAGGGCGGCAACAACGCCGGCCACACGGTCGTCGTCGGCGACCAGAAGTACGCGCTGCACCTGCTCCCCTCCGGCATCCTGTCCCCGGAGTGCACCCCGGTCATCGGCAACGGCGTCGTCATCGACCCGGCGGTCCTGCTCTCCGAGCTGAGCGGGCTGAACGAGCGCGGCGTCGACACGTCCAAGCTGCTCGTCAGCGGGAACGCGCACCTGATCACGCCGTATCACACGACGCTCGACAAGGTGACGGAACGTTTCCTGGGCAAGCGGAAGATCGGCACCACCGGCCGCGGTATCGGACCGACGTACGCCGACAAGATCAACCGTGTCGGCATCCGCGTGCAGGACCTCTTCGACGAGTCGATCCTCACACAGAAGGTCGAGGCCGCCCTGGACTTCAAGAACCAGGTGATGGCGAAGCTCTACAACCGGCGCGCGATCGTCACCGAGCAGGTCGTCGAGGAGCTCCTCGGCTACGCCGACCAGCTGCGCGGCTTCGTCGCGGACACCACGCTGATCCTCAACGACGCCGTCGACGAGGGGAAGGTCGTCCTCTTCGAGGGCGGCCAGGGCACCCTGCTGGACGTCGACCACGGCACGTACCCGTTCGTGACCTCGTCCAACCCGACGGCCGGCGGCGCCTGCACCGGCGCGGGCATCGGACCGACGAAGATCAACCGGGTCATCGGCATCCTCAAGGCGTACACCACCCGCGTCGGAGCCGGCCCGTTCCCGACCGAGCTGTTCGACGCGGACGGCGAGGCGCTGCGCACCATCGGCGGCGAGCGCGGCGTGACCACCGGCCGCGACCGGCGCTGCGGGTGGTTCGACGCGGTCATCGCCCGCTACGCGACCCGCGTCAACGGCCTCACCGACTTCTTCCTCACCAAGCTCGACGTGCTCACCGGCTGGGAGCAGATCCCGGTCTGCGTCGCCTACGAGATCGACGGCGAGCGCGTCACGGAGCTTCCGTACAGCCAGACCGACTTCCACCACGCGAAGCCGGTGTACGAGTACCTGCCGGGCTGGTCGGAGGACATCACCAAGGCCAAGACCTTCGCCGACCTGCCGAAGAACGCGCAGGGCTACGTGCGCGCGCTCGAGGAGATGTCCGGTGCGCCGATCTCCGCGATCGGGGTCGGACCCGGCCGCGACGAGACCATCCAGATCAACTCCTTCATCTGACCGCCGTACGGCATGACGGCCTGATCAGCCGATCGTCCGGCGGTGAGCGGGCCGGCGCCCGAGCGGCCCGGCCCGGCGCGTCCGGCCGACGGGGCACCCACGCACACACCTGCCCGTGGGCGTCCCGTCGGCCGTTCGTCGTCTCCGCTGCGGGCGGCCTTCCCGGCGTGGGGATGACGCGTGGGCACCGTGTCTGTTTCGATGGGGATTGCACGGTTTCTTCCCCGTAGTCCAGGGAGCGGTCATGACGGCCATGGAAGAGTCGCGGCGCCGGGTCCAGCAGATGCGCGCACAGGTGCGGGACCTGACGAAGGCCGCCGCCGGTACGGACGACCCCGAGCAGCGCGCCCGCCTGGAGGAGAAAGCCCGACGGATGGAGAGCCGCTGCGAGCAGGAGAGCGGCATGGCAGGCGGCGACATCTACCCGCCCATGTGACCGCCCCGCCTCTGTGGACACTCCACGCAGGTGAACGCCCCGCGACACCTCGCCCTCTGCACGGCCTCACGCGGCGGGGCGCGCGTCACCGCCTCGGTCGCTCACGGAGAAGAAGCGACGAGCCACCCCTCGTCAGCGGCATTCCCCAGCAAAGTCCAATCCCCACGTCTCCCCAGGCGTGACCGGTCTCCGACGCCGTCCCACGTCACGGATCGGACCTAACGGTCGAGCGCCTTGATGCGCCCTTGCACCCCCGCCCCCGATGCACGTCGATGGCCGCACCGCACGCAGAGTCACCGACAGTGCCGGTGGCAGGACGGTGCCGGTTAGCCTGTGGGGTCGTGTAGGGCTTGGGAAGGGCGGGTCGATGGCCGTGCGGAAGCCGCCGACGGAGCGTCAGCGCCGCCTCGGAGCGGAGTTGCGCAAGATGCGCGAGCACGCGGGGTTGTCCCTGACGGATGCGGCCGCGTTGCACGGCACCGACCGCACCACGGTCAGCAACGTGGAGTCCGGCCGCTTCGGGGTGAGCCCGGACCGGGTTCGCGTCTGGTCCGCCAACTACTCCTGTCGCGACGGTGCGTACATCGACGCGCTCGCCCAGATCGCTCGCGAAAGGCGGTCGCCGTCCACAGAATGGTGGGACGAGTACCGCCACAGTCTCGTGGCGACGGTCCTGGACCTCGCCGAGTTGGAGCACCACGCGTCCTCCCTGCGGATGGCCCAGATCACCCACATGCCCGGGTTGCTCCAGCACGAGGACTACGCTCGGGCCGTCTTCCAGGAGGCTGTGCCGACGCTGACGCCGGACGACTTCGAACGGAAGCTCGCGTTCAGAGGCAGGCGCCGGTGCGTGTTGGACCGACCCGAGGCGCCGGAGTGCACCTTCATCATCCACGAGACCGCGTTGTGCATGCGCTTCGGCGGTGCGGCGGTGATGAGGCGCCAACTGGACTACCTACTGGAGCAGTCCGAACGCCTCAACGTGCGAGTGCATGTGCTGCCCTTCGCCGCCGGCGGGTTTCCCGCTGCGGCGAGTTCGACGCTCTACGCCTGCGGACCGGTCGAGCAGCTGGACACGGTGCAGACGGACACCCCCGTCGGCTCCGTATTCCTGCACGCGCAGACGCACTTGGCGAACTACCGTGCGGTGCTGGAGCGGATGGAGGAACGTTCGCTCGATCCGGATGCCTCACGACGCTTCGTGCGTGAGGTGGCACAGCGACTCTGAGGGTGTGGCAGCGATGGAACCGCAGTGGCGCAAGTCGTCCTTCTCGGAGCAGCCCGACGGGGCGTGCATCGAGATAGCCGCAGTGGACGGTGAAGTCCTGATGCGCGAGAGCGACCAACCCGGCGAGGTGCTCCGCACCTCGGCGACGGTGCTGTGCGCCCTTCTCACACATGCCCGAAGGGCCGAGCACTGACCCGAACGGGCGAATCTCATACAACGCGTTGTATGTGAAAGCGCGTTGGCGCTACGGTCTCACTCGTGGCTCCGGAGCGCGTTCACCGCGTGACCCGGAGCAAGAAGGCGCCCCGGCGACGTGTGCGCGTCCCGGGGCGTGGCCAACGCTTGTAGAGGAGCGTCAGCGTGACCAAGCCTATCCGGCATGCCCTGTTGCGGGCACTCACCGGCCTGGTGGCGGTGCTCGTGCCCGCCACCGGGTGCCGCCGCAGGACGGCGACGTGCGACACGGCGGCCCCGGCCGCATCGCGGCCCTCGCCGCGCGCCGCCGACGACTGGTGGCCGATCGTGGACCACCCCGGGCGCGTCCTCAGCCGACCGTGGCTGCTGACCCCCGAACAGCGGGAGCGGATCACCGCACTGGCACTCGCCCTCGACCGGCAGGGCGTCGGCTCCCCGGCGAACGGGGCGTCGTGGGCGGGGGTGGCCGCCTGATGGGCTCGCTCCCGCGCGGACTGCGCGTCCACCGCGTTCCCGGCAAGCCGCTGCGGCGGGAGGAGGACGGACGGTACGCGCTGCACCTCTGGCTGCAACAGGACGGCCGGTTCGACGGCGACCTCGCCCTCCGCATGTCCCCGGCGGAGGCGGAACTGCTGCACGCGCAGCTCTGCTTCGCCCTCGCCGACGCCCCCGTGACGACCCGTCCGGCCGACACCCCGGACTGCCGCCGGGTCGGCGGCAGTCGTCCGGAGCCGGTCAGCCGGCCGTAGCGGGCTCTCCCGAGTGGGGCCGCGGCGTCGCCGCGGTCCCGCCGAGACGGTGGAAGCCCGCCATGCGGGGCGAGATGACGACGGGGAAGGAATCGCCGTCGGGCGTCGTGAGCGCTGCCACGATGTCGGGGTCCGGTGCGCCGAACACCTCGAAGTGCTCGACGGTGCAGTGCTCCATCACCCCGCGGATGTACGGGTCCGACAGCCGCCAGTGGGTGCGGATGGCGTCGGAGTCGCGGTAGAGCTGGAAGCTGTGGGCCAGCATCCGCTCCTCGTCGACGAAGACGTCCACCATGAGCTGGGGTCCGTGCTCCTCGGTGAAGGCCACCGCCTGCGCGATGGCGTGCCGGAAGCCGTCGAGATGGCCGTCGGTGATGCGCATGGTGTTGCGGAAGAGGACGGCGCTGCTGTCTGTGAGCGTTTTATTGAAGTCAACCGCCTTCGCGAAGGCGGTTCAGCGGCCCAGCAGACGGATCGGCGAGCCGTCGAGGTAGGCGGCGACGTCCTCGACGGCCTGGCCGTAGTAGCGGGTGTAGTTGGCGTGGGTGACGTAGCCGAGATGGGGCGTGGCGAGGAGACGCGGGGCCGTGCGCAGGGGGTGGTCGGCCGGGAGGGGTTCGACGTCGAAGACGTCGAGACCCGCGCCGGCGATACGTCCCTCGTGGAGGGCGGCGAGCAGGGCGTCCTGGTCGACGATGTCGGCCCGCGAGGTGTTGACCAGGTAGGCGGACGGACGCATCAGGCCCAGCTCGGGTGCACCGATCAGGCCGCGGGTGCGGTCGCTCAGCTTGAGGTGGACGGTGACGAAGTCGCTGCCGGCGAGGAGTTCCTCCTTGGACGCGGCGAGCCGGACCCCGGCCTGGTCCGTACGGTCCGCGGTGAGGTTCTGGCTCCACGCCGAGACTTCCATGCCGAAGGCGAGGGCGACCTGGGCGACGCGGGTGCCGATGCGGCCGAGGCCGAGGATGCCGAGGCGGCGGCCCCCCAGGTCGGCGCCGACGGTGCTCTGCCAGGGCCCGCCCTCGCGCAGCGCGGTGCTTTCCGGGACCAGGCCCCGGGCCAGGCCGAGCAGCAGCGCCCAGGTGAGTTCCAGGGGCGGGGCGGAGGAGCTGGCCGTGCCGCAGACGGTGACGCCGTGCGCCTCGGCGGCGGCGTAGTCGATGGACGCGTTCCGCATGCCGGAGGCGACGAGCAGCTTCAGGCGTGGGAGCGCGGCGAGGACGGAGGCCGGGAACGGCACGCGTTCGCGCAGGGTGACGACGATGTCGAAGTCGGCGAGGGCGGCGACGAGTGCCGCCTCGTCCGCGTGGTGTGCGCGGAAGGCGACGACCTCCACCCGGTCGGCGACCGGTGACCAGTCGGCGACCGTGGTTCCCACGCCCTGGTAGTCGTCCAGCAACGCGCAGCGCAGCTTCATCCCGGTGAACCCTCCCGCAGCGGAACGGCGCGCCCCTCGGGCGAGCGCCCGCCGACAGCATGCCACTCCCCACCGGGATCGAGCCGACTGGCGGCTGGGCGGCGAACAGCAAAGAGACTTTCGCGAAGAAGTCTTCGCAAAGACATGTTTGCGGTCTACGGTGACCGCATGGATGAGGACGAGCGGCGGGATCTGGCGGAGCAGGCGGCGGCCGAGGACGCGGTGCTACTGGACGCGAAGGGGTTGCGGGCGCTGGCGCATCCGTTGCGGGTGAGGCTCGTGGGCCTGCTGCGGAAGCACGGGCCGTCCACGGCGACACGGCTGGCGGAGCGGCTGGACATCAACTCCGGGTCGGCCAGCTACCACCTGCGGCGGCTCGCGGACGCCGGCTTCGTCGCGGAGGACGAGGGTCGCGGCAACGGGCGGGACCGCTGGTGGCAGGCAGTGCACCAGTCGACGTGGTTCGAGTCGCGGGAGCTGGCGCCCCGGGAGCCGGAGGCGACGATGCAGTACCTCCAGTCCGTGGCCGCCGCGAACAGCACGCAGGCGCAGCGGGCCCTGGCGGAACTGCAGACGATGCCCCCCGTGTGGCAGGAGGCGTTCGACATGAGCCAGGTGCCGCTGCGGCTCACGCCGCAGGAGGCGCAGCAGCTCGGGTCGGAGCTGCGGGAGTTGATGGCGCGGTACCGGCGGGACGCCCCGGGCTGCACGGAGGACGCGCCGGAGGGCGCCGAACGGATCGTGCTCATCACCCAGTTGCTGCCGGAGCCGGACGCGGGAACCGACACGCCATGACGGGCCCGGAGGCGGAAACGGGGGCGGGAACGGGGGAGGACGGCGCCCACGGCAGGACCCTGCGGCCGCTGGTCGGGGTGCTGGCGGCGATGGCGGTGTCGTTGACGGGCACCCGGATATCGGCCGTGGCGCTGCCGTGGTTCGTGCTGGTGACGACGGGAAGCGTCGCGCAGACGGGGCTGGTGGCGTTCTGCGAGCTGGCCCCGTACGTGACGGTGAAGGCGGGACTGGGGCCGCTGGTGGACCGGGTGGGGCCGCGGGTGGTGTCGTGGTCGACGGACCTGGTCAGTGCGGTCGCGGCGGCGGCCGTACCGGTGCTGCACGTGCTCGGCGTGCTGGCGTTCTGGCAGGTGCTGGCGCTGGTCGCGGTGATCGGCGCGGCGCGCGGGCCGGGCGATCTGGCCAAGGAGGTCATGGTCCCGGAAGCGGCCGAACGGGCGCGGGTTCCGCTGGAACGGGCCGCGGGGGTCTCCGGGGTGACGGAACGGCTGGCGGGGACGGTCGGCCCGGCGGTCGGCGGCGGCGTGGTGGCCCTGCTCGGCGCGGTCCCCAGCCTGGGGGTCATCGCGGTGCTGTTCGCGCTCGGCTCGCTGGTGATCGGCGTGACGCTGCCGCGGGGGGTGGGGCGGGCCGCGACACCGCCTGCGACACCCGGTCAGGAGGGGCCCGAGGGCTACTGGCGGAGCTTCGTGGACGGCTTCCGCTTCCTGCGCGGTGACCGGCTGCTGCTGCTCGCGGTCGGCATGATCTGTGTGACGAACCTGCTGGACATGGGTGTTCGCGCGGTGTTGCTGCCCGCGTGGGCACAGGCCACGGGCGGCGGGCCGGAGGCGATCGGTCTGGTGGGCGCCGCGCTGGGCGGGGCCGCGATCTGCGGCAGCCTGGTGGCGACGGTGGTGGCGCACCGGCTCCCGCGCCGGATGATGCTCTTCCTGTGCTTCCTGGTGGCGGGTGCGCCGCGCTGCCTGGCCATGGCGGCGGAGCTGCCGCTTGGCGCGGTGGTGGCGGTGGTCGTGGTGGGCGGCTTCGCCGCCGGTTTCCTCAACCCCATCCTGGCGGCGGTCCTCTTCGAGCGCGTACCGCGTCATCTGCTGGGCCGGGTGGGGGCGTTGGGCGACTCGGTGGCCTGGGCGGGGATGCCGTTCGGCGGGCTGCTGGCGGGCGCGGCCGTGGCGGGCTTCGGCCTGGCACCCGCGCTCGTGGGCGTGGCGGTGGTGTACGTCGCGGTGGTCTCGGCATCCGCACTGCGTCCGGAGTGGCGGGAGATGGACCGCACGCGCAGCACCGCCCTACGCCACTCCGCACCCGACAACCGGCACGACGCCGTCCCGGCGAAGCAACCGGACCCACCCGGCTGACGAGTGCGGGCGCGGACGACGCCGGTTGCCCCCGGCCCGGATCCGCGTCGCGGCGCTCGGCGGCCCGTTCGGCCCGCCGCGGACGGGCCCACGATCCCCGCGGGTGGCGTGGCGCCGAGCGGGGCCCGGACGTCAGCGCAGGGCGTCGAGGAGGACGTGGAAGGAACGCGGCTACGCCACCGTGTACTCGACGTCGCCGAAGTCGGCGACCACGCGGAGTCGCCCGCCGAGCGCCTCGACGTAGGAGCGCAGTGTCGCCAGTTCCGTCCGGTCGACCTCGCCATGTTCTATGGCCGAGACTCGCGGTGCCGAGACGCCCATGGTGTCGGCGATCTGCCGCTGGGTGAGTTCCTGCTCCCGCCGAAGTTCCGCAAGGCGGTAGGCCCGCACCTCCGCGTGCAGGCGGTCGGCCGCCGCCCGCTTCTCTTCGGCGCTGCGGACCGGGATGCCTTCAGCCCGCCGTCGCCTCTCCGCGTTCCGCTTGACCTCTTCCCAACGGACCGTCGTCATTCGTACTCCCGAGTCTCGAGTTCGAGGAGGTGGCTCCGGTAGCGCTCCTCGGCCAACGGGATGTTCTTGTCGTACCAGCCGCGCCAGTCTCCGCACTTGTCCCCGGCGACGAGAAGTACAGCTCGCCGAACGGGGTCGAAGGCGAACAGGATGCGTATCTCACTGGAACGCGTCGAACCTGGGCGGAGCTCCTTCATGTGATGATGCTCCGCCCCCTTGACGCGATCCACCAAGGGCCGCCCAAGCGTCGGCCCGGCCTCGGCCAGTACGTTGACGGCGTCTTCTACCTGATCCGCACTCGCACTGTCGGTGACGAGCAGGTCCTCGTACCAGGAGGCCACCTCGGCCACCAGGAGCACTTCCCATTCAGCCATAGCCAGCAACTTAATGCAAGTGTTAACCCTCGTGGTTGCGTCTGCGCGGCGATCACACGATCGGGTGGACGGCGGAACTGGGCCTCGCCTGCGGAGATGACACGGGCCTCGCTGGCAAGCCCGGCCTGCGTGGAGGTCAGCGCA
Source organism: Streptomyces hazeniae (assembly GCF_031845485.1). Classification (NCBI taxonomy): domain Bacteria; kingdom Bacillati; phylum Actinomycetota; class Actinomycetes; order Kitasatosporales; family Streptomycetaceae; genus Streptomyces; species Streptomyces hazeniae. The sequence continues at coordinate 49,223 of NZ_JAVREQ010000010.1, read as the reverse complement.
GGGCGTCGAGGAGGACGTGGAAGGCGGGGGTGCCGGGGGTGAGGGGGGCGAAATGGCCGGTGGCGGGGAGGAGGTGGAGGCGGGCGCCCCAGTCGGCCGCGTAGCGGCGGGAGAGCTCGACGGGGACGTCGGGGTCGGCGGTGCCGTGCAGGATCTCCACCGGGACGCGGGGGAAGAGGCGCATCGGGTCGGCCTCCGGCAGCCGCGCCGCGACGTGCTCCTCGCCGCCCAGGAACTCCGCGACGGCGCCCTCGCTCAGGCCGAGGGCGTGGGCGCGGGCCAGATCGGCGACCGGCGCGACGGCCAGCACGCGGGCCGCCGCCGCGCGGTCCCGCTTCCACGCCGCCCACAGCGCGAGCTGGCCGCCCGCGGAGTGGCCGAGCAGCACGTGCGGGGGTGCGCCGAGGGCGCCCAGCGCGGCATCCACGTCGTCGGCCGTGCGCGGCCAGCCGCCGTCGCCGCCGACCCGGCGGTACTCCACCAGGTCGACGGTCCAGCCGTGCGCGGCCAGCGCCCCCGCGAACGGCGTGAGGTGGGAGCGGTCGTACGCCTCGCGCCAGTAGCCGCCGTGCAGCACGGTGACGCGGGGGCCGTCGGGCGGGCCGTACTGGTCGATCACCTGCGACGGGTGGTCGCCGTAGCGCAGGGTGCGGTCGGGGGCGACCGGGGGCAGGCCGCTGAGCGCGGCCCACTCCCGGTCGGCCTGCCCGGTGCCGGGGGCGTCGCTCAAGCCGGGCCGCCCGGCGTCGTGGCCTCGGCCAGCACCTCGGCGAGCACGCGCGCGGCGCGCTCGGCGTCGGCGAACGAGGTGTAGAGCGGCGTGAAGCCGAAGCGCAGCACGTCGGGCCGGCGGTAGTCGCCGACGACGCCGCGCGCGATCAGCTCCGCCATCACCCCGCCCGCGTCCGGGCAGCGCAACGCGACCTGGCTGCCGCGCCGTTCGTGCGCGGCCGGGGTGATGACGTGCACCCGCCCGTCCGGTACGTACGCCTCGACGCAGCGGACGAAGAAGTCCGTCAGGGCGAGGGACTTCGCGCGCACCTCCGCGATGTCGACGCCGTCCCAGACCTTCAGCGACTCCTCCAGCGCGAGCAGCGACAGGATGTCCGGCGTGCCGACGCGGCCGCGCACCGCGCCGTCGCCCGCCGCATAGACCGACGCCATGGCGAACGGGTCGACGTGTGAGTTCCAGCCCGGCAGCGGCGAGTCGAAGCGCTCGGCCAGGTCGGCGCGCACGTACAGGAACGCGGGCGCGCCGGGGCCGCCGTTGAGGTACTTGTAGGTGCAGCCGACGGCGAAGTCGACGCCGTGCGCGTCCAGGTCGACGGGAAGCGCGCCCGCGGTGTGGCACACGTCCCACACCACACGCGCGCCGGCGCGGTGGGCCGCGCGAGTCGTGCCGGACAGGTCGGCGAGTTCGCCGGTGCGGTAGTCGACGTGGTTGACCAGCATCACGGCCGTGTACGGGCCGGCCTCGGCGGCCATCTCGCCCGCCGGGACCGGACGCACCGTGCAGCCCGTCATGCGGGCGGCGGACTCGGCGATGTAGCCGTCCGTGGGGAACGTGGAGGCGTCCACCAGGACCTCGGTGCGGCCCGGGGCGTCCTCCTGCGCGATGCGGACGGCGCCGACGACGGCCTTGAACACGTTGACGCTGGTGGAGTCGGACACCACGACCTGGCCGGGGGCGGCGCCGACGAGCGGGGCGATGCGGTCGCCGATCCGCTCGGGCGCCTCCCACCAGCCGGACTCCGTCCAGGAGCGGATGCGCATCTCGCCCCACTCCCGCCGGACCACGTCGGCGACCCGGTCGGGCACCCCGGCGGGCAGCGCGCCCAGCGAGTTGCCGTCCAGGTAGACGGTGTCGTCGAGGACGAACTCGGCGCGCTTGGCAGCGAGACGGTCCCCGGCGTCGCGGGCGGCGGCCTCCTCGGCGAGGCCGCCGCGGCGGGCTGCACCCGCGACGGTGGTGGTCTCAGACATGGCTGCGGGCCGTCCAGAGCTCGGGGAACACGTTCTTGGTGGCGCGCTTCTCGAGCCAGGCGACGCCGGCGGAGCCGCCGGTGCCGACCTTCGAGCCCATGGCGCGGCGGGTGGCGACCAGGTGGTCGTTGCGCCAGCGCCAGACCAGTTCGGCGACCTCGGTCAGCGCCTCGCCGAGCCGGACCAGCTCGGGATCGCCGTCGCCCTCCGCCGTGTAGACGCCGGCCCACACGGCCTCGACGGCCGGGTCGGGCTCGTACTTCCGCGACACGTCCCGCTCCAGCACCTGCGCGGGCACGTCCTGGCCGTGCCGGGACAGGTAGTGCAGCACCTCGTCGTAGAGGCTGGGCTGGTGCAGGGCCTTCTCCAGCTCGGCGTGCACGCGCGGGGCGCCGCGGTGCGGCACCAGCATGGACGCGGACTTCTCACCGAGCAGGAACTCCAGCCGCCGGTACATGGCGGACTGGAAGCCGCTGCCCTCACCGAGGGCGGAGCGGTAGGCGTTGAACTGTGCGGGGGTGAGGTGGGCTATCGGTTCCCAGGACGCGTTCAGCGACTGCAACTCGTAGGTCGAACGCTTCAGCGCGGCCAGCGCGCCGTTCAGGTCGTCCTCGCGCAGCGACCGCGCGGCGGTCTCCCACTCGTGGACGATCAGCGTGAACCACAGCTCCATGACCTGTGTGGTGACCAGGAAGGCCATTTCGCCCGGGTCGTCGGAGAGCGGGTGCTGGAGGTGGGTGAGCACGTCCGCCTGTACGTAGTCCTCGTACGGGGTGGTGCCGTGGAAGTCCAGCTCGGGGGCCTGTACCTCGTCGGTCTGCGACTCGGGCGCGGGTGCGTCCGGGGACGGCTGACCGGCGGGAACGCCGGTTTCGTGGGACATCTGGTGTCTCCGTGGATCGTGGCGTCCGGGTAGCGGTCCGCTCCTTCCGTTCGGCGATGGAGCTCCGGTCCCCTCGGGCCGTGCGATCCGTGCACGGCCCACACAGCATCATCGCGAGCATGCCCGGCCGGGACAAGTCCGGGCCGGGCATATGCCGCGAGACGGTGCTCACCCGGCCATCCGGGCAGGCCCCCGTGCGCCGTGCGGCGCCGTGCGTCACGCCGAGCGCGACGCCGTCACGACGCCGTGCGCTACGACAGCGTGGACGCCGCGGTCGGCGAGCTCTCCTTGAGGAAGGTGCTGCAGCGCTCGTACTCCTCCAGCTCGCCGATGGCCTGGGCCGCCCGGGCGAGTGCGTGCAGCGCGCGCAGGAAGCCGCGGTTCGGCTCGTGCTCGAACGGCACCGGGCCGTGGCCCTTCCAGCCGTTGCGGCGCAGGGCGTCCAGGCCCCGGTGGTAGCCCGTGCGGGCGTAGGCGTACGACTCGACGACCCGTCCCGCGGTGTAGGCGTCGTCGGCGAGCTGCGCCCAGGCCAGCGAGGACGTGGGGTGCTTCGCGGCCACGTCGGCGGGCGCCGTGCCGGAGGCGAGCAGCTCCCGCGGCTCGGGGTCGTCGGGCAGGTGGGTCGGGGGCGGGCCCCCGAGCAGGTTCTCGTGAACGGTCATGTCTCCAGTCTGCACGCCCGGCCCGGCCACCCACCGCACAGGGCCCGGCACCGTGCGGTGCCGGGCCCTGCGGGGAGCCGGGTTGCGGGCGCCGGGCGCCTCAGCGTCCGGGCGTGCGGGTCACTTCAGGCGGGTGCCGGTCGAGCGCAGGGCGCCGCAGGCCTGCTGCACGCGCGCGGCCATGCTCTTCTCAGCGGCCTTGCCCCAGCTGCGGGGGTCGTAGACCTTCTTGTTGCCGACCTCGCCGTCGATCTTGAGCACGCCGTCGTAGTTGCGGAACATGTGGTCCGCGACCGGGCGGGTGAAGGCGTACTGGGTGTCGGTGTCCAGGTTCATCTTGACCACGCCGTTCTCCAGCGCGGTGGCGATCTCCTCATCGGTGGAGCCGGAACCGCCGTGGAAGACGAAGTCGAACGGGTTCTGCGTGCCGAACTTCGCGGCGACTCCGTCCTGGAGGTCGCGCAGCAGCTCGGGACGGAGCACGACGTTGCCCGGCTTGTAGACGCCGTGCACGTTGCCGAACGACGCGGCCAGCAGGTAGCGGCCCTTCTCCCCCAGGCCGAGCGCCTCGGCGGTGCGGATGGCGTCGTCGACGGTGGTGTACAGCTCGTCGTTGATCTCGTGGGTGACGCCGTCCTCCTCGCCGCCGGTCGGGGTGATCTCGACCTCGAGGATGATCTTGGCGGCGGCGGTGGCGGCGAGCAGCTCCTGGCCGATCTCCAAATTGTCCTTGAGGTTCTCCGCGGAGCCGTCCCACATGTGGGACTGGAAGAGCGGGTTCTGGCCTGCGGCCACGCGCTCCTTGGAGATCTCGACCAGCGGGCGGACGTAGCCGTCCAGCTTGTCCTTGGGGCAGTGGTCGGTGTGCAGGGCGACGTTCACCGGGTACTTCTTCGCGACGATGTGCGCGAACTCGGCGAGCGCCACCGCACCCGTCACCATGTCCTTGTCGTACTGGCCGCCCAGGAACTCCGCACCGCCGGTGGAGATCTGGATGATGCCGTCGCTCTCCGCCTCGGCGAAGCCGCGCAGCGCGGCGTGCAGCGTCTGCGTAGAGGTGACGTTGATGGCCGGGTAGGCGAACCTGCCTGCCTTCGCCCGGTCGAGCATCTCGTTGTAGACCTCGGGGGTTGCGATGGGCATCTGTCCGCTCCTTGTGAAGTACGTGGTGCGTGGCCGTACGGCTCCGGGGTCGGGGGCCGGGACCGGGCTCGGCTGAGGGAGGCGACGTCATCGTCGCCCCCCATCTTTCCAGACGGGCCCCGAACCTCCAGACCCCCTCACCCGCGGGCCCGGCCCGCCGGCCGGGTGGCCCAGCCGCGCACGACTGCGGCGTAGACGGTCACGGACCGTAGTTTCACGTGAAACATCGACCGGCCGTCCGCGTGAACGTCAGGCGAGTTCCAGGTCGTTCAGGTCGTACGCGTACACGTACGGCAGGCCGGCGTCGTCGATCGCGGCAGCGGCGGAGCGTTCCACGATGGTCGCCACCGCGACCACCTCGGCGCCGGCTTCGCGCGCGGCCTCGACGGCGGTGAGCGGGGAACCCCCGGTGGTGGAGGTGTCCTCCACGATCAGCACGCGCCGTCCGGCGACGTCCGGGCCCTCGATGCGGCGCTGGAGGCCGTGCGCCTTGCCGGCCTTCCGCACGACGAACGCGTACAGGTGACGGCCTCGGGCGGCCGCCGCGTGCAGCATGGCGGCCGCGACGGGGTCGGCGCCCAGCGTCAGGCCGCCCACGGCGTCGTAGTCGAGGTGGGCGGTGGCGTCGAGCATGACCTGCCCCACGAGCGGGGCCGCCTCGCCGTCCAGGGTGATCCGGCGCAGGTCGACGTAGAAGTCGGCCTCGATCCCGGAGGAGAGGGTCACCTTGCCGTGCACCACGGCCTTGGTCTTGATCTGTTCCAGCAGCGCGGCACGCGTCTCGTCCATGCGCCCGAGCCTATGCGAGCGCCCCCTGATCGGGTCCGGTCAGGTCAGGTGGCGCCAGGTCCAGGTGGTGGCGATCTCCAACGGCTCGATCGGCGTGACGAAGCGCGGCAGCGAGTTGAGCCCGTTCGGCGGGCCGGACTGCGGCTCCACGCACACGGCGGCCGGCTGCTCGTCGTAGAGCACCACCCACTCGGCGCGGCTGGAGACGTTCAGCTCCAGCTCCTCCGGCCAGGTCAGGGTGACGTCCACGCCCTGCGGCATGCCGAAGCAGTCGTCCCACGGCCCGGGCTGCGGCTCGATACGACGGCCGGTGGGCAGATGGTCCGCGCCGCGCTCCTCCTGCCACTCGGGAGCGAAGCGGATCTGCGCCTCCGCTCCGCCCTCGCGCAGCGTGCGCCGGAACCACGGGTGCCAGCCGGCCTGTGCCGGAAACGAGGTGCCGTAGGTCTCCACGCCCAGGGTGAGCGTGATGCCGCCGCCGTCCTCCGCCAGCTCGACCAGCTGGGTCACCACGCCGTCCCACGGCCACGGGTCGGTCAGCCCGACGGTGAACGCGGCGGAGCGCTCGTCGGCACGGACGGTGCGCCAGGGCAGGCGCCGGACCGTGCCGTGCATCGCGTGCGGACCACCGAGCCCGTCGCGGACGTCCTGCTCGGACGGCACCGGTAGCTGATGCAGCTCCCCGCCGTTGCGGAAGCGCCCGTGGTCGGTGCGACCGCACCAGGGAGCCATGACGAACGCCCCGTGGCCGGGGCCCTGGACGAGCAGTTCGGTGCCGCCCGCGACGAGTGACGCCAGACGGCAGCCGTTCTCCGGTTCGACGGTGACCGCGGTGTCGCCGGAGCGGAGCGTGACGGGGGTGGCGGAGTTGGTCATGCGACGACCCTAAGGGGGACGCCGACGGTGAGGTGCGCGGCCGCGCCCGGGTGTTGACGGGCCGTCGCACGGTCGCCCGCACGGCAGGGACGACGGCGGCCGGCGCGCGGCGCCCGGGTCAGCGGCGGCGACGCAGCGCGCGGGTCAGCACGACGGCACCGGCGAGCACGGCGGCCGCGGCGGGCGCCGCCCAGCGCAGCGCGTCGGACGCGGCGCCGGTCTGGGGCGAGGGCACCGGCGCGTAGCGGCCGCGCGGCGGAGCGTGGTCCACCTCTTCGGCGCTCCGCCCGATCATGGTGCGCCGGGCGTGCGCGGCCTCCGCTGTCGCGGCGTCCTCGTCGACCAACTCCTCCTCGAACGGTTCCTCGTCGTCGATCTCGTCGCCCGTCGGGTCCAGGGACGAGGGCGGGACGTCGGCGTCGAAGAGGCCGCCGGACGGCTTCTCCTCCTCACGCCGGGCCGAGGGCTCGCCGGTCTCCGGGCCGGGGATGCCGGGGATGACGCGCTCGTTGTCGTCGGGTGCGCCGAGCCCGGCGGGCTCCCCGGAGCCGCTCCGGGCCTCGGCCTCCTCGGGGCCCTCGGCCTCCGGTGCGTCGGCACCGGACGGAGGGCCGGAGAGGCCGGAGACGCCGTCCGCGCGCAGGCTCTCCTCCAGCGCGGAGCAGAAGCGGTCCAGCAGCCGTCGTCCGGCGCCGACCGTCGTCTTCTGCTCGTGCTCGAAGAGGCGGCCCTCCCCCGTCACCGTGCCGGAACAGGTGAGGCGGGTGCCCTCGCCGTCCTCGGCGGCGTGCGGCACCAGCTTCAGCGCGAGCTTGACCGTGCCGCTGCCACGGGCCTCCGTGCCGGAACCCTCGACGGTGAAGCCGTCGCCCTGCGGGATCAGCGTGAGACTGCCCCGGTAGGTGATGGTGGACCCCCCGATGCGGACGCGCAGGCGGCCCTCCACCGCGTCGCCGCCGCCCGAAGCGGCGTCGACGTGGAGTCCGGGGACGCAGCGTGCCACGCGCTCACGCTCGGCGAGCGCCGCACGTACCGAGCCGACGGAAAACGGAACGTACACCTCGTGCTCCATACGCCGGAGCCTACCCACCAGGACCGGATCGATGGATGTCCCCGGCAGCATTCCTCCGCGCGTCGTCACGCACCCCGCGCCCGGCATCCCCCGGGGCACCCGGCGCGCCCCGTCCCGCCACCCCCGTCCGGCGGGGCGACGCGTGCTCACTCGTCGTAGCGCGGGTGCATCAGCGTGGAGGAGGGCAGCCCGGCCATGCGCCGGGCCCCCGCACGGCTCACCGCGGAGGACAGCGAGCGTCCGGTCAGCGCGCTGAGCGCGGGCCGTTCCGGTGGGGGCGCCGTCCGCACGGCGGGCGGCGTCGTCCCGGGCGCGGCGAGCACGAATCCCCACTGGTCCGAGACGCGCCCGGGCTCTCCGTTCCCGTCGCCGGGAAAGGGGAGGGCCGGGCGCGCGGAGGCCGTGGCGTGCCCGGAGACCCGCCCGCCCACGGCATACGGCGTGGTGGCCAGGCCCGCCGCCCGCAGCGTCGCCTCGACCGTCCAGAAGTCGCGGGGGCTCAGGTCCGGCGGTCCGGCGTGCACGGCGAGGCGGCCCGTCGGTGCGAGGGCACGGGCCAGCAGGCCGTAGAACTCCTGGGAGTAGAGCCGGCGGGCGTCCGGCCCCTGCGGGCCGGGCAGGTCGGAGACGATCACGTCGTACGGTCGCGCGCCCGGATCGCGGGCCCGCAGACGGTGGAAGGCGTCGGCGGCGACGACCCGCACACGGGGGTCGGCGAAGGCGCGGCCGTTCATCCGGGCCAGCACCGGATCGGTGCGGGCCAGGTCCACCACTCCCGGCTCCTGCGCCAGGACCGTGACCGACCGGACCTGGCGGTAGCCGAGGATCTCCCGCAGCGCCAGGCCGTCGCCGCCGCCGAGCAGCAGCACCCGGCTGCGCGGACCGGAGGCGAACGCCGGGTGCACCAGCGCCTCGTGGTAGCGCTCCTCGTCGGCCGAGGAGACCCGCAGCCGGCCGTCGACGAAGAACCGCAGCAGGTGCTCGCCGCCGCTGCGGCGGCTGCCGGGCAGCGGCTGCCCGGTGAGCACGAGCTGCCGGCCGTCCGCGTCGACGGAGACCCGGACGTCCGCGCCGTAGAGCGCCTGCCGGGCGGCGTGCTCGAAGGGGGAGACGAGCTGGGCGGCGAGGGCGAGCAGCGCGCACACCGCGCCGTTGAGGACCAGCAGCCCGCAGCGGGCACGGCGGCCCAGGTCGTGCCGGAAGAGCCAGAGCACCACCACGCCGCCGGCCACCGCGTTGACCACCCCGGTGAGCAGTGCGCCGGTCAGCTGTCCGAAGAACGGCAGCAGGAGGAAGGGAAAGGCGAGCCCACCCACGAGCGCACCCACGTAGTCCGCGGCGAACAGGTCGGCGACGGCGCCGCCCGGGTCCTGGCGCCGGATGCGCTGGATCAGGGTCATCAGCAGCGGCATCTCGGCGCCGATCAGCACTCCGATGGCGACGGCGAGGGCCACCAGCATGGCCCGGGTGGCACCGAACCAGGCGAAGCTCGCGTAGAGCGCCATCGCGGAGCCGCCGCCGACCAACGCCAACAGGCCCTCCACCAGCCCGAAGCCGACGGCCGCGCGGCAGCGGAGCCGTTTGGCCAGCAGCGAGCCGACGCCCATGGCGAAGACCATCACGGCCAGCACCACCGACGCCTGGGTCACCGGATCCCCGATGAGGGAGGCGGCCAGCGCGACGAGTTCGAGCTCGTAGACGAGCCCGCAGGCCGCGCAGACGAAGACGCAGACCAGCACGACCGCCCGGCCGACTGCGGCCGGTACGGGCAGCCGTGCGGAGGGGACGTACTGGTCGATCATGGCACGCACGCTACGTGACGGGATATGCCCCGCCTGTCACCCACAAGCGTGACCTGGGCGTGCGCAACCGTGCGCGCAACCCCGTTCACGCCGGGCGGGCGCGGGCGCGAGCCCCGTCAGAGCAGCGCTCCCTCCCGGCCTGCCCCGCCGGACGACCGACGGCCGTCCCCGCGGGTGTTCCGGTCCGCGCGCCGTTCCGGGGTCCCGCCCGCCTGCAGGACGCCGAGCGCCACCCGGGTGCGGGTCGAGACGAGCCTGCCCTCCTGCGGGTACGAGTGCCAGGTGCGCCAGTGCACCTGATCCTCGTGCCGCTGCACCAGCAGCGCGGTGAAGGCGTGCGGGCTGCCCGGATAGGTGCCCGCGAGTCCGTGCGGGTGTTCCGCGACGAGCGCGATCAGCTCCTGCGCCCTGCCGACGAACGAGCCGGTCGACAGGGTCTCCACGCGGGAGGCGAACTCGTAGTCCCATTCGCCGAGTTGCCTGGAGACGCCCAGCGGCAGCGGTGCGGTGCTGCCGGGCATGCAGGCGACGGTCTCGGAGCAGGAGCCCCGGCCGTCCTCGAGGATGACCTGGTGCGACGCGCCCAGCAGCCGCAACTGCACGTGTGCGTCGACGAGTTCGAGATCCAGCGTGGCCAGCGCGGGAAGCGGTTCACGACCGAGCGCCCAGGCGAGGTCGCCGGCGCGGGTATCGCTGTACGCGGTCTTGAGAGTGGTGAGCATGGGTCGGCTCCGCAAGACGCAGTCGGTGGTGGTGGAGGGGGGTGGAGCCTTCACCGAATCACGGAACTCGCCATACCTACAGCGTTTTTGCCCTTCCGTGGCCGGTTTCCATCCGCGTGGGGGCGGGAGCGCTCACCTGTTCAATCCTCAAGGACACCGCGCGGTCACGGTGCCCTCACGCGCGTGTCACCGCGCGGCCTCCCGCCGCGGACGCGTCCGGTCCCGGCCGGACGGTCCCGGCCGGGCGTCCGGACGGGCGGTCCCGGCCGGACGTCCGGACGGACGGCCCCCGGCCCCGGCCTCTCCTCCGCACCGAAGCGGGCGGCCTCCGCCGGCTTCAGCAGCCTCCGCCGCCGTCGCCACCACCGCCGCCACCGCCGTCGCCGCCGCCTCCTCCGTCGAAGAATCCGCCTCCGCCGTCGCCGCCGCCCGGGCCGACCCAGGCGCCGCTGCCCCAGGTGCTCCGCGTGCGCCGCTTCGGGCGGGACTTCCCTGCCGTGCTCGCCAGCACGGCGATGATCGCCGCGATCACGGCGAGCACGACGATGCCTATGACGATGCTCATGAGATCCCCCGTTCTTGCTGTACTGTCCGGCGTCGCCGGCCCCCTGTACCGGCGACGCCTTGCTTGGCAGAGGTATCGCCGCCGCCGGCCCCGCTCACACCGGAGTTGAGGAAGACCAGAGCTTCCCGGTGGTACGACGAGGTTGAGGATGCGGGGGGCGTACCCGAGGATGGCGCCCATGACCGCTGACCGACGCCCGCTGCTCAACCGCCGCCTCGCCGAGTTCGGGACCACGATCTTCGCCGAGATGTCGGCCCTCGCCGTGCGCACCGGCGCGCTCAACCTGGGCCAGGGCTTCCCGGACGCCGACGGCCCGGAGGAGGTGCGTGAAGCCGCCGTACGGGCGCTGCGGGAAGGCCGCGGCAACCAGTACCCGCCGGGGCCGGGCGTACCGGAGCTCCGGCAGGCGGTCGCCGCCCACCAGGAACGGTTCTACGGCCACCTGGGCGTCACCTGCGACCCGGACCGCGAGGTGCTGGTCACCGCCGGGGCCACCGAGGCGATCGCGGCCTCGCTGCTGGGCCTGGTCGAGCCCGGCGACGAGGTGATCGCGCTGGAGCCCTACTACGACTCGTACGCGGCGAGCATCGCGATGGCCGGCGGCACGCGGGTGCCGGTCACCCTGCGCCCCGGAGAGGACGGCGCCTACCACCTCGACCTGGACGAGCTGCGCGACGCCGTCACCGACCGCACCCGGCTGCTGCTGCTCAACAGCCCGCACAACCCCACCGGCACCGTGTTGCGCCGCGAGGAGCTGGCCGCGATCGCCGAACTGTGCCGCGAACGCGACCTGCTCGCCGTCACCGATGAGGTGTACGAGCACCTGGTCTTCGACGGCGAGCACCTGCCGCTGGCCTCCTTCCCCGGCATGCGGGACCGCACGGTCACCATCTCCTCGGCGGGCAAGACGTTCTCCTTCACCGGCTGGAAGGTCGGCTGGGTCACCGGGTCCGCCGAGCTGGTCACGGCGGTGCGTTCGGCGAAGCAGTACCTCACGTTCGTCTCCGCCGGGCCGTTCCAGTACGCGGTGGCCGAGGCGCTGGCGCTGCCGGACGCGTACTACACCGCGCTCCGCGAGGACCTGCGGGAGAAGCGCGACCTGCTGTCGCAGGGGCTGGCCGAAGCGGGCTTCGGCGTCTTCCGGCCGGCCGGCACGTACTTCGTGACCGCCGACATCCGTCCGCTGGGCGCGGAGAGCGGACTCGACTTCTGCCTCGGCCTACCCGAACGTTGCGGCGTGGTCGCGGTGCCCACCCAGGTCTTCTACGACCACCAGGCCGCGGGGGCGCCCTACGTCCGCTTCGCTTTCTGCAAGCGGCACGACGTGCTCGCCGAGGCGGCCCGGCGGCTCAAGGGCGCGGGCTGAGGCGTCTTCCCCCGGACGGCGAGACCATTCCCCGGGAGCCCGGTGCAAGGGGTTTCCCCATGCCGCAGAGCTGCGGATAGGGCGGCATTCCGGACGGTTTCCCGGAACGCGGACGACAACCGACAGGGCGGTAGTTGAAGATTTTCCCGTCGTGGCAATCGCAACGGGACGTGCCTTCGGCGAGTGAGCCGAAGGCCGTGCGGCCCGCGCCGCACACACTCTTCGGGAACGGGCTTTCGGTCAAGGACGAAGAAGGCACACCGATTCTTCACGTTCTCCGGAAGAAAAACCCCTGCTCGCCGGGCACTTGTCCGGCGGCGTCGTGACATGCCCTCTGACGTGGGGATCTCGTCATGGGTCCACACCACCTCTCCGGATAGCGGACGCGTCGAACGCCTGCAAACGAAAAGGCCATTGCTGGCGCACCGGTGACATGAACCCGACTCTCGTGGCAGGGTGCCGTTCTACGTCACTCGTTCGAATGACGTGCAACCGATTCTGCCCGGGAGTTCACCTCGTCTCCCGGTCCCCACGCAGAAGGAGTTACCGGGTGAGACTCACCACGAAGAAGCACCGGATATCCGCCCTCGCCGCCACCGCGGCGCTGGTCGCCGCGGGCGTGACCGCCGGCACCGCCGGAGCGGCGCCCGACAAGGACGGCTTCGACAAGGGCGCCATGCCCGTCTCGCTGTCGCCCTCGGACCGCACCGAGCTGGTCAAGTCGGCCGACACCGACGCCGCCAAGGCGCGGACCGCTCGGGTTCTCGGCCTCGGCGAGAAGCAGGGGCTGGAGGTGAAGGACGTGGTGAAGAACCGCGACGGCTCCACGCACACCCGCTACGCCCGCACCTTCGACGGCCTGCCCGTCCTCGGCGGCGACCTGATCGTGCACCGCAACGCGACCGGCGAGAAGACCGGCGTCACCAAGGCCGTCGAGGCCGAGATCAAGGTGGCCTCCACCGACGCGCCGAAGTCCCAGAAGCCGTCGCTGTCCGCCGCGCAGGCGGACGCGAAGGGCAGCAAGGCGCCGCGCAAGGTGATCTGGGCCGCGGACGGCAAGCCGACGCTGGCCTGGGAGAAGGTCCTCGGGGGCAAGCAGAAGGACGGCACCCCGAACGAGCTGCACGTCGTCACCGACGCGAAGACCGGCGAGAAGCTGTACGAGTGGCAGGCCGTGCACAACGGCACCGGCAGCAGCATGTACGCCGGCGAGGTCGAGATCGGGACCGAGGGTTCCGGCGGGTCGTTCACCATGACCGACTCCGCGCGCGGCGGTCACGAGACGCAGGATGCCGACAACGGCAACCAGGTCTTCACCGACACCGACGACACCTGGGGCGACGGCACTCCCGCCGACCCGCAGACCGCGGCCGTCGACGCCCACTACGGTGCGGCGCTGACCTGGGACTACTACAAGAACGTGCACGGCCGCGACGGCATCCGCGGCGACGGCGAGGGCGCCACCAGCCGCGTCCACTACGGCGAGGCCTACCAGAACGCCTTCTGGCAGGACTCCTGCTTCTGCATGACCTACGGCGACGGCGCGAACAACGAGCACCCGCTCACGTCGATCGACGTGGCGGCGCACGAGATGACGCACGGCGTCACCTCCGCCACCGCCGGCCTGGTCTACCAGGGCGAGTCGGGCGGCCTGAACGAGGCCACCTCCGACATCTTCGCCGCAGCCGTGGAGTTCCACGCGCAGAACCCGGAGGACCCGGGCGACTACCACGTCGGCGAGAAGATCGACATCCGCGGCGACGGCTCCCCGCTGCGCTACATGGCGCAGCCGAGCAAGGACGGCAGCTCCCTGGACTACTGGTCCGAGGACGCCGCGAACGTCGACGTCCACTACAGCTCGGGCATCGGCAACCACTTCTTCTACCTGCTGGCCGAGGGCAGCGGCGAGAAGACGATCAACGGTGTCACCTACAACAGCCCGACGCACGACGACTCCACCGTCGAGGGCATCGGCATCGACAAGGCGGCGGCCATCTGGTTCAAGGCGCTGACCGAGGAGATGACCTCCACCACGGACTACGCCGACGCCCGCCGGGCGACGGTCGCCGCGGCCACCGCCCTCTACGGCGCGGACAGCACCGAGGTGTCCACGGTCGAGGCCGCCTGGAGCGGGGTCAACGTCCAGTAAGCGGCGACGCCGCACTCGCAACTCCCCACACATGCAGACCGGTTCGCCGCCCGCCGGGGCCCACCCTCCGGCGGGCGGCTTCCCCACACCACACCGGAGCACCGCATGATCCGCACCCTCAAGCGCAGAAGCGTCATGGCCGTGACCACGTGCACGGCCCTCGGCGCGACCCTCCTCACCTTCACCCAGGCCCAGGCGGAGCCCGCAGCCGCCGCGGCCCCCGACATCCCCGTCGGCGCCGTCGTCCAGGACCTGAAGGACCTGCAGCAGATCTCCGACGACAACGGCGGCAACCGGGCCCACGGACAGCCCGGCCACAAGGCGTCCGTCGACTACGTCAAGGCCAAGCTGGACGCCGCCGGTTTCGAGACCTCCCTGCAGGAGTTCACGCACGGCGGCGCGACCGGCTACAACCTGATCGCCGACTGGCCCGGCGGCGACCCGAACCAGGTGCTGATGGCCGGCGCCCACATCGACTCGGTGAGCGACGGGTCGGGCATCAGCGACAACGGTTCGGGCAGCGCCGGCGTCCTCGAGGTCGCCCTCGCCGTGGCCGAGGCCGACCTGAAGCCCACCAAGCACCTGCGTTTCGCCTGGTGGGGCGCCGAGGAGGTCGGCCTGGCCGGCTCCCGGCACTACGTGGACGGCCTGGCGGCCGGCCAGGCGGAGACGATCGACGGCTACCTCAACGCCGACATGATCGCCTCCCCCAACCCCGGCTACTTCGTCTACGACTCCGACCCGGCGCTGGAGAAGGTCTTCACCGACTGGTTCTCCGCGAAGAGCATCCCCACCGAGGCGTCGACCGAGACGAACGGGCGCAGCGACCACGCCTCGTTCCAGAACGCCGGCATACCCGTCGGCGGCCTCTTCACCGGAGCGGGCGCGACGAAGACCCAGGAACAGGCCGACAAGTGGGGCGGCACGGCGGGCGAGTCCTTCGACCCGTGCTACCACGCCTCCTGCGACGACCTGACGAACATCAGCGAGGAGGCGCTCGACCGCAACGCCGACGCCCTCGCCCACGCCGTGTGGGAGCTGAGCGGCTGACCGTCCGCCACCGCCCGTCACCGTGCCGGAGCCCGGCCGCCGATCCCGGCGTCCGGGCTCCGCCGCGTCCGGGCCGGGCCCCACGGGAAGCTGCGGCGCCCGGCGAGGCGAGAGACGATGAGAGGACCGCGGTCCCTCCCCCGGTGTCCGCCGCACGGCCGGCACCCGCGGGGTCCCTCCGGAGGGAGCAGCCGTACATGGTCACCGACGGGTCCCGCACCGGGGTCGGCGAGGAGGACCGGCCCTCTATCGGCCCTTCGCCTCCCGGCGGACTGATGGACGTCCTGGCCGTCGCCGCCGTGGTGATCGACGCCTCCGGGCGCATCGTGCTGTGGAGCCCGCAGGCCGAGGAGCTGATGGGCTACCGCGCGTCGGAGGTGCTCGGGCGTCCGGCGGTGCGGACGCTGGTCCCCCCGGAGTACCGCGACCGCGCGCTGAAGCTCTTCGCCGAGGTCATGGCGGAAAGCAGCGGTGCGTGGGCCGGCGTGTTCCCGATCCGCCACCGGGACGGCGGAGTGCGCCTGCTGGAGTTCCGCAACATGCGGCTGACGGACGACCGCGGCGACCCCTACGCGCTGGGGCTGGCGACCGACCAGGGCACCGTGCGCCAGGTGGAGCGCGAGGTCGCGCTCTCCACCCGCGTGGTCGCCCAGTCCCCGATCGGGGTCGCGGTCTTCGACACCCGGTTGCGCACCGTCAGCGTCAACCCCGCGCTGGGCGACATCGCCGGCCTCCCGCCGCACGCCCGCCTCGACCGCAGCGTCCGGCACATCCTGCCGTTCGTCGACCCCGACACGGCCGAGTCGGTGATGCGGGACGTGCTGCGGACGGGGACGCCGCTGCGCGACCAGGCCGTCCTGGGCCGCCCGGCAGGCGACCCGGACCACGAGCACGCCTGGAACCTCTCCTACTTCCGGCTCGAGTCGGCCGGCGGCGACGTGCTGGGGCTCACCGTCGCGCTGCGCGACATCACCCAGCAGCACGAGGCGGCGACCGAAGCGGCCCGCGCCCGGGAACGGCTGACCACGATCGCGGACGCCACGGCACGGATCGGCACCACCCTGGACCTGGAGCAGACCGCCCGCGAACTCGCCGACGCGGTCGTCCCCCGCCTCGCGGACGTGGCCGCCGTCGACATCCTCGAGGACGTCCTGGAGCACCGCGGCGGGCCCGGGGAGGCGTCCGGCCCGCCGGTGTTCCGGGCGCTCGCGCTGGCCGAGGCGGGCCCGACCGAGGCCGCCCGCGCCGCCGACCCGGTCGGCGAGGCCGCCCGCTACGGCACCGACCGGCTGGTCGCCCGGTGCGTCGCCACCGGCGCCCCGGTCCGCGTGCCCCGGGTGCGCCCCGCCGACCTGGCCCTCATCGCCCGCGACGCCGAGTCGGCGCGGCTCCTCGACCGCGCCGGGCTGCACTCCTACCTGGCCGTCCCGCTCATCGCCCGCGGCACGGTGCTCGGCGCGCTCGACCTCAAGCGCATCGGCAACCCGGAGCCCTTCGACGAGGACGACATCGTGCTGGCGCGCGAACTGGCCGGCCGGGCGGCGATCTCCATCGACAACGCGCGCTGGTACCAGCGGGAGCGTGCCACCGCGCTCACCCTCCAGCGCTCCCTGCTGCCGCAGCTCCCCGAGCCGCAGCCCGGCCTGGAGATCGCCTACCGCTACCAGCCCGCAGGGGCCGCCAGC
The DNA here is from genome assembly GCF_031845485.1 of Streptomyces hazeniae. Taxonomy (NCBI): domain Bacteria; kingdom Bacillati; phylum Actinomycetota; class Actinomycetes; order Kitasatosporales; family Streptomycetaceae; genus Streptomyces; species Streptomyces hazeniae. The sequence continues at coordinate 32,473 of NZ_JAVREQ010000010.1, read as the reverse complement.
GAAGTGGGCGGGGACTGGTTCGACGTCATCCCGCTGGCGGGCGGCAGGACGGCGCTGGTGGTCGGCGACGTGATGGGCAGTGGAGTCACCGCCGCCGCGACCATGGGCCAGGTGCGGACGACCATCCGCGCGCTCGCCCACCTCCACCTGGAGCCGGACGGCATCCTGCGCAGCGTCGACCGCAGCAGCACCGGCCTGGAGCAGTCGATCGCCACCTGCCTGTACGCCGTGTACGACCCCGCCACCGGCGAGTGCCGGCTCGCCTCGGCCGGGCACCTGCCGCCGGTGCTGGCCCGCCCCGGGCAGCCCGCGCAGCTCCTCGACCTGCCCACCGGCGCCCCGCTCGGCGTGGGCACCGTCCCCTTCCACAGCACCGCCGTCCGGCTGCGCCCGGACGACGAACTGGTCCTCTACACCGACGGCCTGGTGGAGGTTCGCGGCCAGGACATCGACGAACGGCTGGCCCTGCTGCGGGAACTCCTCACGCCCGGGGCCGGGCTCCAGGAGACCTGTGACCGGCTGCTGCGCGCGCTGCGGCACCCCGACCACCACGACGACATCGCCCTCCTCATCGCCCGCATCACCCGCCCCTGAACGGGGTCGGCGGCCACGCCGGTTCAGCGGACGGAGGGAAGCTCGCCGTCCAGCCAGTCGGCCATCGTCTCCATGTAGGTCGCCGTCAGGTGCGCGCCGTTGCGGTAGACGAGTGCGTTGCCGATCACCGCGGGGCAGGCACCGTCCCGGCACAGCGCCTCGCCCGGGTCGACCAGCCGTGCGCCCGAGACGTCCCCCGCCGCCTGGCGGTTGACCGGCGTGAAGTCCAGTCCGGTGCGTTCGGGCACGACGCACTGCGAGAGATCCTCCAGGTGTGCGGAGACACAGGCGGGCACGTCTTCGGGCGGGTGCGGGTTGTCCGCGACCACGACGGTGCGCGCTCCCGCCCCCTGCAGGCGCTCCAGGGTGTCGGCGTAGGCCGTCCGGACGCGGCGGGCGCTGTCCTCGGCCCCCAGCCGGTCGCCGTCGGCGACGGCGCGCACCGTGGCCAGGTTTCCGGTCACCACCAGGGCGGGTTTCTCGTCCCGCTCGATGCGCTCCAGCGTCCGCTCGCGCCACTCCGCGCACTCGGTGTACTCCCGCTTGAGCCGGGGGTTCCAGGTGGGGAGGTCCGCCGGCGTGCACCCGGACTTGGTGAGCACGACCAGCCGCCACTTCCGCTTCTGGGCGACGCGTTCCAGGGCCGGGGCGTACTGCATGGCGTGGGAGTCGCCGTAGAGCACGACGGTCGTGCCGGCCGTGGTGTCGCCGTAGACGCACGCGGGGGACCGGGTGTCGCGCTGGGCGACGAGGCAGCCGTCCCGGTGCGCCCGGCCCTTGTCGTCGGCGGCCTTCTCCGGCAGCGGGCGCAGGGCGTCCGCGGTGTGCTGCAGCGGCTCACCGCCCAGCAACGTCCGGGCACCGGCGACCTCGTGCGGCTCCGCCTGCGGAACCCGCGGCACGCTGTTCCAGGAGAGCGCCGCGGCGAGGACGGCGAGCGCCGTGCACCCGCCGCCCAGGGCCAGGCTGCGGCCGTTCGGCGCGAACGCGCGGGCGCGGCGGAAGTACTCCTCCACCAGACGGTGGCTCAGTGCGGCGGGGATCAGCGAGAGCACCACCACGAGCAGGAGGATCGAGGTGGGCAGACCGGAGAAGAAGGCGGTCGCGAAGACGATGGCCGGCCAGTGCCAGAGGTACCAGGAGTAGGAGACCCGGCCGAGGTAGCGGACCGGCGGGAGTTCCAGGACCCGGGCGGCCGGGTGGGGGCCCGCGGTGCCGGCAGCGATGAGGGCGACGGTGCCCAGCACCGGGAGCAGCACGGGCACACCGGGGAACGGCGTCGTGTCGTCGTAGACGGTGACGGAGGTGAGGACGGCGGCGAGGCCGCCGCAGCCCAGCACCGCGGGCGCCCGGCGGGGGAGGGCACGCAGACGCGCGGCCGGCACCAGGGCGAGCAGTCCCCCGGCCGCGAGCTCCCATCCCCGGGTGAGCGTGGAGAAGTAGGCCACGCCCGCCTCGGTGGTCGTCAGCACGACGGAGTAGGCGAAGGAGGCGGCGGCGACGGAGCCCAGGCCGAGTGCCAGACGGACCCGGGGCGCGCGTCGGCGGCTGCCGAGACCGCAGGCGAGCAGCAGAAGCGGCCAGACGAGGTAGAACTGCTCCTCCACGGAGAGGGACCAGAAGTGCTGGACGGGGCTCGCGGCGGTGCCCACCGCGGAGTAGTCGACCGCCTCTGCCGCCTGCTGCCAGTTGACCGCGTAGAGCGCCGACGCGATGACGTCCTCGAAGACCTGCTGGCGCTCGACCGGCGAGAAGAGCAGCCATGCCGCCCCGGCCGCCGTGAGCAGCACCAGGCAGGCCAGCGGAAGCAGGCGCCGCATGCGACGGGCGTAGAACCGTGTCAGGGCGATGCTGCCGGTCTGCTGGAGTTCCCGGAGCAGCAGGCCGGTGATCAGATACCCCGAGACGACGAAGAACACGTCGACGCCGACGTAGCCCCCGGCGAACGTGGTCGCTCCCGCGTGGTAGGCGAGGACCACGCACACGGCCAGCGCCCGCAGCCCCTCCACGTCGCCGCGGAATCTCTGCTCGCGGGGCGGCGCGCCCTCGCGTGTCCCCGGCGGGCGTTCCGCCACCGTCGTTCCGACCGGACCCGTCGTGCCCTCTGGCCGCTGCATGCCTGCCCATCTTCCGCCTCGTCGCGTCCGTCCTCCTCGGATCACGAGCCGGGCCAGGGTAGGTCACGGAAAGGTCACAGCGCCATGGGTGGTGTCCCGCACCGCCATGAGGAAGCGGATTTCCGCATGACGGGAAGGGGGTCCTTTGGGTCCGCCGCGCTGCCGGGACACCTCGGAGCGCACGGACGCGGACGGGCCCGGGCGGGGTGCCGGGGCACCTCGCCCGGGCCCGTGGGCGCCGTGCGACGGAGGTCAGGAGTCGGAGGCGGAGTCCTCGCCGTCGGCGCCGGAGCCGGCGTCCTTCTCCAGCCCGAGCTGCTCCACCATCCACTTGTCGAACTCGATCGAGGCGCGCACCCAGCTGACGACGCTGGAGACGAAGTGCTCCAGGGACACGCCGGTGCCGATCAGCATCTGCGCCTCGCCGATGAGACGGACGGTGCCGTCGTCGTGCGTGTGGCTGTAGACCTTGGGCCACAGGGTGCGGCGGTTCCAGTCGTCGATCGACTCGAGGACGGCGCCCTTCTCCTCGATCTTGTGCGGCCGGTCGTAGAACGTGCGCACCGAGAAGACCTGCTGCTCCGCCTCGCCGCGGAACATGAAGTACGTGCGGAACTCCTCCCACGGAGCGGCGAGGTCGCCCTCGTCATCGACGACGTACTTCAGCTCCATCTGGTCGAGGAGCTGCTTGACCAGATCCTGGTCGGGGACGACGGGTCCGGTGGGACCGGTCTCCTGCTGGTCGGGCTGCTGGCCCCCGAAGTTAGGAATCGAGGACGGGTCGATGCTCACCGTGGATTTCCCTTCGTATGGATACGGCCATCCTCCCCCATGACGGGCCGGGAGACGCAAACCGCGGGCCGCGACGGATGCCGCCCGTCGGGTGGTCCCGACGGGCCCGGAGGCGGGCGGCACCCGTACGGCGGGTACCACGGCCGGCGCGGGGCAGTCCCCGCACCGGCCGGTTGTCGGGCCGGGGCGCGGGCGGACGGTCGCGGGCGGTCATTCGCCGGCGGGCGCGACGAAGAGGCCGTCCCCGCCGTCGACGCGGTCCACGCGCACGGTCCCGCCGTCCCGTACCTCTCCGGACAGGATCTCCCGGGCGAGCTGGTCGCCGATCGCCGTCTGCACCAGCCGGCGCAGCGGCCGGGCGCCGTACGCCGGGTCGTTCCCCTCCTCGGCCAGCCAGGCCAGCGCCGCGGGGGTGACGTCCAGCAGGAGCCGCCGGTCGGCGAGCCGCCGCTGGAGGGCGCCGATCTGCAGCTCGGCGATCCGGGCCAGTTCCGCGCCGTCGAGCGCGGAGAAGACGACCACGTCGTCCAGCCGGTTCAGGAACTCGGGCCGGAACGCGGACCGCACCGCGGCCATCACCTTCTCCCGCCGCTCCTCGGGCTTCTCCAGGCTGTCGGTCAGGTGCTGGCTGCCGAGGTTGGAGGTGAGGATGAGGAGGGTGTTGCGGAAGTCGACCGTGCGGCCCTGCCCGTCGGTGAGCCTGCCGTCGTCGAGGACCTGGAGCAGGATGTCGAACGCCTCGTGGTGCGCCTTCTCGACCTCGTCCAGCAGCACCACGCTGTACGGCCTCCGCCGCACCGCCTCGGTGAGCTGGCCGCCCTCCTCGTATCCGACGTAGCCGGGCGGGGCGCCGACCAGCCGGGCCACCGCGTGCTTCTCGCTGTACTCGCTCATGTCGATGCGGACCATCGCCCGCTCGTCGTCGAAGAGGAAGTCGGCGAGCGCCTTGGCCAGCTCGGTCTTGCCGACGCCGGTCGGGCCGAGGAAGAGGAAGGAGCCGGTGGGCCGGTCGGGGTCGGCCACCCCGGCGCGGCTGCGCCGTACGGCGTCGGACACCGCGCGCACCGCCTCCGTCTGGCCGATCAGGCGGCGGCCCAGCTCGTCCTCCATGCGCAGCAGCTTCTGCGTCTCGCCCTCCAGCAGCCGGCCGGCCGGGATGCCCGTCCAGGAGGCGACGACGTCCGCGATGTCGTCCGGGCCGACCTCCTCCTTGACCATCAGTTCCCTGGGAGCGGCCGCGGCCTGCTTGTCGGCGACCTCCTCGGCCTCGCTGGCCTCCTCCAGCTCGCGCTCCAGCGCCGGGATCTCGCCGTACAGCAGCTGGGAGGCGGCCTCGAAGTCGCCGTCGCGCTGCGCACGCTCGGCCCGGCCGCGCGCCTCGTCCAGGCGTTCCTTCAGCTCACCGACCCGGTTGAGGCCCTGCTTCTCCTTCTCCCAGCGGGCGGTCAGGCCGCGCAGCTCCTCCTCCTTGTCGGCGAGCTCGCGGCGCAGGCGCTCCAGGCGCTGCACCGAGCCGGGGTCGGTCTCGTTGGTGAGCGCGAGCTCCTCCATCCGCAGCCGGTCCACCGCGCGCTGGAGCTCGTCGATCTCCACCGGGGAGGAGTCGATCTCCATCCGCAGCCGGGAGGCGGCCTCGTCGACGAGGTCGATGGCCTTGTCGGGGAGGAAGCGGGAGGTGATGTAGCGGTCGGAGAGGGTGGCGGCGGCGACCAGCGCGCCGTCCGCGATCTGCACCTTGTGGTGCGCCTCGTAGCGGCCCTTGAGTCCGCGCAGGATCGCGATGGAGTCCTCGACGGTGGGCTCGGCGACCAGCACCTGCTGGAACCGGCGCTCCAGCGCGGCGTCCTTCTCGATCCGCTCGCGGTACTCGTCCAGCGTGGTGGCGCCGACCATTCGCAGTTCGCCGCGGGCCAGCATCGGCTTGAGCATGTTGCCCGCGTCCATGGCGGAGTCGCCGCCCGCGCCTGCGCCGACGACGGTGTGCAGCTCGTCGATGAAGGTGATGATCTGCCCGTCGCTGGACTTGATCTCGCCGAGCACGGTCTTCAGCCGCTCCTCGAACTCGCCGCGGTATTTCGCGCCGGCCAGCATGGCGCCGATGTCGAGGGCGACGAGGCGCTTGTTCCGCAGCGACTCCGGGACGTCGCCCTTCACGATGCGCTGGGCCAGCCCCTCCACGACGGCGGTCTTGCCGACGCCGGGCTCGCCGATCAGCACCGGGTTGTTCTTGGTGCGGCGGGAGAGCACCTGCACGACACGGCGGATCTCCTGGTCGCGGCCGATGACCGGGTCGAGCCGGCCCTCGCGCGCGGCCGCGGTGAAGTCGGTGCCGAACTTCTCCAGCGCCTTGTACGTGCCCTCGGGGTCGGGGGTGGTGACCCGGCGGCCGCCGCGGACCTCCTCGAACGCCGCCAGCAGCTTCTTGTCGGTGGCGCCCTGCTCCGCGAGCAGCTCGCCGGTACGCCCGCCGCGGGCGGCGACGCCGATCAGCAGGTGCTCGGTGGAGATGAAGGCGTCGCCCAGCTCCTTGGCCCGCTGCCCGGCGTCGGCGATCACGGCGAGCAGCGCACGGTCGGCCTGCGGACGGGAGACGGTGGAGCCCTGGACGCGCGGCAGTCCGGCGAGCTCCCGCTCGGCGCCGGCCCGCAGCGCGGCCTGGTCCGCCTCGACCCCGGCGAGCAGGTCCTGGATGTTCTCGTTGTCCTCGCCCTCGAGCAGGGCGAGCAGCAGATGGGCCGGGGTGATGTCGGGGTGCCCGTCGGTGACGGCCCGGTCGTTGGCCGCGCTGATCGCGTCCCGGCTCCTGTTGGTCAGCTCGGCGTCCACGCTCGTCTCTGCCTCCTTCTTCCTCGACATCCCATGGCTTGCACGGTCCACGGTACAACAAGTTGAGTCTGTTCCACTCAACTATATCGGCAGCAGTCCGCGCAGTGCTCGCGAGGGCACCCGCGAGCCGCCCCCACCACCGTGAAGCCCCGCGCTACGGTCGGGGCATGGCCCTCCAGGACGACCCGGCGTTCCTCGCCTTCTGGCGCGAACGCCACTACTCCACTCTCACCACCTTCCGCCCCGACGGCACGCCGCACGTGGTCCCGGTGAGCGTGACGTACGACCCCGGCACGCGTACGGCCCGGGTGGTCGCGCGCGGGACGAGCCGGAAGGTGCGCAACGTGCGGGCGGCCGGGCCGGAGGGCAGCCGGGTCGCCCTGTGCCAGGTGGACCGCCGGCGGTGGGCCACCCTGGAGGGCCGGGCGGTGGTCCGCACCGAGCCCTCACTGATCGCCGACGCCGAGGAGCGGTACGAGGCGCGCTACGGCCGGCGCCCGAAGCCCAACCCGGAGCGGGTGCTGATCGAGGTCACCGTCGACCGCACCATGAGCCGCCTCTGACGCACGCCGCAACCCCCGGCGCGCGGGACACCCCCCCGGCGACCCCCGCCCCCGCACGCCCCGCACGCCCCGGACGACCCGGATGTCGCACCCCTCCCGGCCGCCTCCCGCACCTCGCACGCCCCACCGGTCGGCCCACTCCTGCACTCCACGCCTCCCAGGCGTCCGGTACCCGGCGCATTCCTTGCCGGTAAGCGACGAGGCAAGACGCTTTCCAGCCAGATTTCGATGACCCTTCCCGGCCCTTGACGCGGGACGACCCACCCCGGCACGCCGGGCGCACATCCGTACGAATCCGCGCACATGCCGCAGTGTTCTGCGTCACACGGCGGTCGCGTGGGCCCACCGGCGCGAGTTGTCCAGACCTCTCACACTCACCGATGGCGACGCTGCGTCGAATCTTTGGGCCGGATCGAGCCTGGCTGACTTTCGCCACTCAGCCATAGCGTGCGCCGCGGATGCGAGGAGATCCCTCGCGCCGGTGTCTCGGGAGGAGCGCACCTTGCGCCGATTCAGACGAATATCCCCATCCGCCCGTAACCGCCTCATCGGTATCGCCGCAGTGGCCGGAACACTCGCCCTCGTGCCCGTCTCCGCCCCCACGGGAGCCGCCGCCGACGCCGCCCGCTCCACGACCGCCGCATCGGTCGACGCGGAGTGCCGCACCGCTGAGGGCCACGGAAACTCCGAGCCCAGCCACGCCGAGGGCCACGGCAACGCACCCGCCGCCGCCCGCGTGGCCCGCCCGCACGGCCACGACCACGCCGCCCACGAACCCAACGCGGTGAGCGCGAAGAAGGCCGCCGCGATGGAGCGGGCCCTCGACAAGAAGCTCGACCGGATGCGCGCCGACGGTCTGCTCGCGCAGAAGAAGGGCAAGAACGGCCAGCTCGCCCCCGTCACCATCCCCGTCTACTTCCACGTCGTCCACGACGGCGCGACCGGCAAGCTGACCGCCGGCGACATCGGCGCCCAGATGGACGTCCTCAACGACGCCTTCGGCGGTGTCGGCTCGGGCAACACCGCGTCGCCCTACAGCTTCGAGCTGGTCGACACGACCTACACGGACAACGCCAACTGGTACAACGGCCTCCAGCCGGACAGCGCGGCCGAGGCCAACATGAAGTCCAGCCTCCGCCAGGGCGGCGCGAACGCGCTGAACTTCTACACCGCCAACCTGGGCGGCGGCCTGCTCGGCTGGGCCACCTTCCCGACCTCCTACCAGAGCGAGCCGGAGATGGACGGCGTCGTCGTCCTCGACGCGTCGCTGCCGGGCGGCTCGGCCACCAACTACGACGAGGGCGACACCGGCACGCACGAGGTCGGCCACTGGATGGGCCTGTACCACACCTTCCAGGGCGGCTGCGGCGGCCAGGGCGACTACGTCTCGGACACCGCGGCCGAGGCCAGCCCCGCGTTCGAGTGCCCGACGGGCCGCGACACCTGCAGCGGCGGGGGCGCCGACCCGATCCACAACTTCATGGACTACACGTACGACTCCTGCATGACCCTGTTCACCCAGGGCCAGGTGGACCGCATGAACGAGTTCTGGACGGCCTACCGCGCCTGACCGCCGTGCGCGAGGGCCGCATACCCTCCGCCGGCCGCCGCGGGCCCGTACCGGTCACGGTGCGGGCCCGCCGCCGCGCGGACGGGACTGTTGAATCTGCGACAACTTCGTTGTCCATCGGGCAACTTGAGCACCGCGCGTGGCCCTACGAACCGGTACCGCCACGCAGAGCGAGGACATCGATCACGGTTCGTCCACAGGTTCCACTTCTGTTGCCTCCTCGCACTGCACCTGTGGCTGTTCACGGCATACGCTGGCCTCGACCCGCCCGGCGCTCTGCTCGCGCGCCGTGGTGCTCGCCCGACCAACGAGCCACACCACCGGTTCGCCATCCGAGCAGCAGGGGGCCGACTTGGGTACCAACATGATGTCAGTCTTCGGCATCTCCGCGGAGGAAGAAGAGATCTACCGGCACTTCCTCCGCCATCCCGGCACCCCCGCGGACGACCTCCACGTGAAGATGCACATCGACGCGCCCGTCGCGAAGCGGGCGCTGGAACGTCTCCGGGAGTTCGGCCTGGTGCGCGACAGCGGCGAACGCCACGCGTACACCCCGACCAATCCCGACATCGCCATGGCCCGGCTGATGGACCGCCGCCTGCACGAACTCCACGAGGAGATCATGCGGGTGACCCAGTCACGCTACGTCATCGATGCTCTACGCGCGGAGATGGGCTCGCGTACGCCCGCCCCGCAGGGAGTGGAGCAGCTCACCGACCTGGCCCAGATCCGCAGCCGGATCGACGACCTGGCGTTCTTCGCCCGCGAGGAGATCCTCTCGGTCGAGCCCTACACCGAACTCACCCCGGCCAACATCGACCACGCCCGGCCGCTGGACATGCGCTGCCTCAGACGCGGGGTGCGCATCCGGAACGTCGTGCTGCGCAAGGCGACCACCCACCCGCCGACCGTCGCCTACCTGCGGGAGCTGGCGCACAAGGGCGCACAGATCCGCGTCGCCGACGACGCCTCCGAACGCATCCTGGTCTACGACCGCCGGGTCGCCCTGGTGCCCGTCGACCCCGGCGACACCTCGCGCGGGGCGCTGCTGGCCCACGAGAGCGGCCTGGTGTGCAACATCATCGCGCTCTTCGAGAAGATCTGGGACCAGGCCGAGGACCTGCTCACCGCCATCAGCGAGCCGGACGGCACACCGACGCTCTCGGAGATGGAGCGCCGGGTGCTCGCCTCGATGGTGTCGGTCGGCAAGGACGAGGCGGGTGCGCGGGAGCTGGGGATCTCCGTACGCACCTACCGCCGGCACGTGGCCGACCTGATGCGGGTGCTGGGCGCGGCGAGCCGCGCCCAGGCGGCGCTGCTGGCCCGCGAACACGGCTGGGTCTGATCCCGGGCCCGCCGAGGCGGGCCCGGTCCTCCACGGGGGCGCGCGGCCGCGCGCCCCGGGTCAGGTCTCGGCGAACCAGCCACGCATGGCCGGGTCCGCCATCACCTCCTCCACCTCGGTGCGGACGGCGTCACAGCCGTCGGTGCTGCCCAGCATCACGTGCAGCACCACACGGTCCCGTTCGACCTCCGGCAGGCAACTCCAGTGGGGCGGCAGCAGTCCCAGAAGCCGGACGACCGTGGTCTCTCCGCCGGGAGCACAGGGCTCCCGGCGCACCACCACGATGTCCATGAAGGCGCAGCTGAGGACCGTACTGCTGTCGGCCCTGGTCACACTCGTCATCGGCACGTTTCCCCCTCCGGAACGTCCAGAATCGCTTCGGCGCCGTCGCACATCGCCGCGATGCCCGTGGGCAGCGCGACACGCACGTCCGGCGCGAACTCCGGTGCGTGATTGGCCGGAACGCCGCGCGCTTCGCCACGCATGCCGTACGCACCGTCGGCATGCGCTCGCGCGGCGGCCCGCCATGTGCGGGCCCCGGTCACCCCCAGCATCCAGTACGCGGTACGCACTCCGGCAGCGCCGTGCACGTCCGCGCCCGCGGCCCCGAACCAGGCAAAGTCCTCGGCCGCGGTTCCAGCCTGCCACGGGAGTACCCGCTCCGTCCCCAACAGACGCGCATGGCCACCCCGCAGGGTGGTCGTCAGGTCCGCGTCGGGCTGCAGGACGGGTGAGCGCGCGGCGACGGCGAACTCCGGTTCGCGCGGGCAGCCGCCCGCCGCGCACTCGCCGCGCACGATCCGTTCGACGGCCGTCTCCATCCGCGCCAGCGCGCCCGGGGAGAAGGCGCGCAGGCCGACCGACAGGGCGGCCGACTCGGGAACGACGTTGGCCCGTTCGCCCGCGTGCAGCGCGCCGACGGTCAGCACGGCCTGCTCGGCGGGCGCGGCCTCCCGCGACACCACGGTCTGCAGGCGCAGTACGGCCGCGGCGGCGGTGACCACCGGGTCGACGGTCAGCTGCGGCGCGCCCCCGTGCCCGCCGCGGCCGTGGATGCGGACGTCCAGTGCGGTGCTGCCCGCCAGCACCGGTCCGTCGCCGTGGGCGACCGTGCCCGCAGGCAGCGGCGCGGTGTGCTGGGCGAGCACGACGTCGGGGACGCCGAAGCGTGCGTAGAGGCCGTCCTCCAGCATGGCCCGGGCGCCGTCCAGGGTCTCCTCGGCCGGCTGGCCGACGACGAGCACGGTGCCGCGCCAGCGTTCGCGGCGGGCGGCGAGCATCGCCACGGCGCCGTACAGCGCCGCGAGATGCAGGTCGTGGCCGCAGGCGTGCATCACTCCGGGCACCGAACTGGCGTAGGCGAGGCCGGTGTTCTCGGTGACGGGGAGCGCGTCCAGCTCGGCGCGCAGCAGCACGGTGGGGCCGGGCGGGCGTCCGTCCCCGTTCCCGTCCCCGTCCCCGGAAGGGGCGGACGTCAGGACGCCGACCACGCCGTGCCCGCCCACCCCCCGCGTCACCGTGCAGCCCGCACGCTCCAGGGCGTCGGCGAACCGGGCCGCGGTGCGCGACTCCGCACCGGACAGCTCGGGATGGGCGTGCAGGTCCAGGTACAGCTCCAGGGCGGCGCGCAGGACGTCGGAGGGCACGGCCGGACCGCGCGGGCCGGGGCCCGGGTCCGCGCCCGCCGGGTCCGCGACCGCCGCCGTGGCCATCAGCGCCTCCTTCGGGTACGCGTTCCGAGCGTGCTGCACGCGTTGCGCATATGCCGAGCAGTCCGCTGACACCGGTTGTCAGCGGTGTGACAGCGGAAGCCGTGCGGATCTGCCAGTGGCGCCGGGTCCAATGGTTCCGACGCCGGGGCGCGCAGCCGGAACAGCCGGCCGCCGGCGCGACTTGAGGAGACACCATGGCTGAGAAGACGCAGCTCGCCACGCTCGCCGACGAGATCCTGGAGCTCGAGTCGGAGACCTTCGAGATCTCGGACTACTCCGACGCGGCCGAGGTCGTCCTGGCCGGTTCCACCTCCTGCTCGTCGACCTCGACCTGCTCCAGCACCACCAGCACCACCTCCTGCAGCGCCTGATCCGGTTCCCACCGGACTCGGGTATCTCAGGTACCCCAGCGGCCCGTTCCCGTACCGCCGTCTCCGGCGCGGGAACGGGCCGCTGCCGTGTGTGGCGGCGACGGGGAACGGGGCCTGCGGGCCGCTCTGCTGACGTTGCGGGTGCGGCACGGGAACTCCCCTCGGGGGTTACGGGAACGGGTGCGGTACGCGTTTGACGTCGGCTGCCGGAAGGTCGTCGGCCCGTCTGCCCGCCTGTCTGAGCCCGGTGAGCAGCCGGGGCGTCCGCAGCACCCGCTGCCGGTTCCATCCGAAGTCGAGCGGCAGCAGCCCGGGAACGGTCGCGCAGACCGTGTGCAGGCCCATCCGCCGCTGCTCGGGCGCCGTCTGGTCCACCGCGATGACGTCGTGGCCGGCGTCGGCCAGCGCGTCGACGAGCAGCCGCAGGTCGTCCACGAGGTCGCCGGTGCGCGGCCGTTCGCGGTGCCAGTCGGCGAACAGCTCCGGGATGCCGCCGCGTCCGGCCGGTTCCAGGAACTCCCGCGAGTGGTGCGCCATGCCGGGCAGCCCGTGCAGCTGGGCGTGGTCCTTGAGGTGCAGGACGCGGCCGAAGTCGGCCGCCATGGCCTCCAGTTCCGCCTGCCGCTCGGTGACCTGGTACGGCAGGTGCGGGATGTAGGTGAGCACCTCGGAGAGCGCGGACTCGACGGCGTCCTCCGGGTCGAACCCGGCGGCGGCGCCGAAGGACAGCGTGCCCGGGCCGCCGTCCCGGCGCACCGCGAGCCCGGTGACCACGGGGACCGGCAGGTCCATCCGCGTGTCGTAGGCCCGCACGTCGTAGCCGTGCATGCCGGCCCGGTCCAGCAGCGACCGCACGGTGCGGCCGGTGCAGGAGCCGAGGTCGATCTCGGTGAGCGGGGTGCGGGTGTGCCAGGCCAGCAGGAACGCGTCCCGCTCGATCAGCTCCAGCAGCGCGAACAGCATCGCCTCCACCGGACTGCCGCCGGTGGCACAGCCGTTGGAGCACTCGAAGACGAAGTTGTCCGCCGCGACACCCGCGCTGTAGTGCACCAGCCGGGCCGGCACCAGGATCGGCCGGTCGTCGCGCAGCGAGTGGCCCCACAGCCAGGGGATCGCCCGGGCCGGGTCGAAGGGGCTGACCATGGGGTCGGTGGCGTAGGTCTCCGGGGCGTAGAAGCCGCACGCGGCGGGGTCCAGCACCGGCTCCCCGGCCGACCGGAGGGCGTCGAGGGAGGCGACGACGGGCTGTTCGGGACGACGGCGGTGGGTGCCGGCGTAGCGTTCCAGGCCCTCCAGGTAGGTGAGCAGCCGGCTGGTGGTGTAGCGGCTGGCCTGGCCGCTGAAGGTCACGTCGTTGAGCCCGGCGTAGCCGCGTACGAAGACGCTGCCCGCGACGGGGGCGGTGGTGGTCGAGGCCGGGTTGATCCAGGTGCCCGAGCCGAGGGCGCCGCACACCGGGTTGGCCAGCGCGTCGCCGGGTAGCGGGAACGACTCCAGGGGCCGGACGCGGTAGCCGTCCGGGTCCGGCTTGGGCGCCGGGCCGAGCGGTATCCGGCCGGCCTCGGGGGTGTCCGGCACACGCTGCACGCAGTGCGGGCACAGCGGTTCGGGGAGCATCGGGAAGGTGGCCAGCGCGAGCGTGGCCAGGTCGACGCGGGTCACGCGCGGCAGCCCTTCGGCTCCGGGTGACGCCGGCACGGCCCGGGGCGGCCGCAGCGCGGCCACCGGACCGGCCGGGGCCGGGTCCGACTCGTGGACCGGGCCGAACGCCGACGACCAGGCGGCACGTACGGCGTCCACCGCGAACGGCGTGAGCAACGGCCAGTCCTCGGCGCCCTGCAGGGGCTGCCGGCCCTCCAGGGCCTCGCGTTCGGAGCGGCTGCGCAGCCGCTGCCAGCGCATGCCGAGGCACCGCCCGCAGCCGGGGGCCTCCGCCTCGCCGCCCCACGGTCCGATGAGCACGGCGCGGGCGGTGAGGTGCACGGTGGCGTGCGGCCGCACCGCGGCGTACGGGTCGCCGGCGGCGTCGCCGAGCACGTCCGCCGCGCCGAGCGGCACCACCAGCGGCTGCGGTCCGGCGTCGGCGGCGCAGGCGGGGAACTGCACGTAGCGGGGGTCGAGTTCGCGCTGCAGGTGGGCGCGCGCGGACTCCAGCGCGCGCGGCCCCGGGGAGGCGGCGGCGTCCGCGGGCGGCGGCACGGTGGGCGTCGTCGTCATGCGCGGTCGCTCCAGCGGAAGGTGCGCAGCGCGACCAGCCCGAAGAGGACGGTGAAGCCGGTGAGTCCGGCGCAGGCCAGCGCGACGTCTGCGGTGCTGCCGTCACCGAGCAGCGCGACGGACACGCCCTCGTTGAACCAGCGCAGCGGGAGCACGTGGGAGCCGGTCTGGATCCACTCCGGCATGGCGTCGATGGGGAAGAACGCGCCGGACAGGAACGCCATCGGCACCATGATGCAGTTGGCGATCGCGGCGACGGCCTCCGGCGTCTTCCCGTACGTGCCGACGATGACGCCGAGCGCGAGGAACGCGGTCACGCCGAGGATCAGCACCGGGATCATCAGCAGCACCCGGCCGTCGACCTCCAGGCCGAACGCGGGAAGCATCGCGACGCCGACGAACAGCACGGTCTGCGCCACGCCGACGGCGAGCGCCAGTACGTAGCGCGAGCCGAGCACGGTGGGCAGGCGGGTGGGCGTCATGCGGATGAGGCGCAGCAGGTCGTCGCGCCGCCACTGCATGAGGACGAAGCCGATCCAGAACACGGCGGAGTTGGCGACGCCCCAGGAGAGCACGCCGGGAGCGATGTAGCTGATGTAGGGCTTTCCGCTCTGGTCGACGTCCTGGCCGGAGAAGATCAGGCCGAAGACGACGAGGAAGAGCAGCGGGAAGGCGAAGGAGAAGAAGAGGGTGGTCTTGTCGCGCGTGTAGGCCCGGTAGCCGGCCGTGGTCAGCGCCGCGTACGCACTCATGGGCGTTGCTCCGTGTCGGGAAGGGGTGGGCGTGGGGGGTGTGTCGCCGTGGCGGGGTGCGGTCAGCGGTCGCCGGTCGCGGTGAGTTGCAGGTAGACGTCCTCCAGGCTGGCGGTGCGGGTGCGGACGCCCTGGAGCCCGGCGACCGCCTCGACGGCGCTGAGCAGGGGGCCCGCTTCGGTGGTCTCCAGCACCACCACGTCGCCGTCGACCTGCACGTCGAGCACGCCGGGGAGTTCGCGGGCGCGGGCCTCGGTGAGCCGGTCGGCGGGCACGAGCAGGCGGGTGTTGCCGCTGCCGGCGGCGACCAGCCGGGCGGGCGTGTCCAATGCGGTGATGCGGCCGTTCACGATGATCGCGACGCGGTCGCACAGCGTCTCGGCCTCGTCGAGGTGGTGGGTGGTGTAGACGATCGTGCGGCCCTCGCCCTTGAGGTCGCGCAGCACCTGCCACAGGTCGCGGCGCGCCTGCGGGTCGAGGGCGGCGGTGGGCTCGTCGAGGAAGATCAGCTCCGGGCCGTGCACCAGCGCCGAGGCGATGGCCAGCCGCTGCCGCTGGCCGCCGGACAGTCCCTCCACCTGGGTGTCGCCCTGTTCGGTGAGGCCGACCATGGCCAGGGTGCGTTCGGCGGCGTCGCGGGCGGCGCCGTACAGCGCGGCGACGGTCCGCAGGTGCTCGCGCGCGGTGAGGCGGACGAAGAAGGCCGACGCCTGGGTCTGCAGGCCGATGCGGGGCAGCAGCGCCAGGTTGCGGGGCCAGGGCGACGTGCCGAGGACGCCGACGGTGCCGGCGTCGGCCTGCCGCAGCCCCTCCATGATCTCCACCAGCGTGGTCTTCCCCGCGCCGTTGGGGCCGAGCAGTCCGAGGAACTCGCCGCGGCGGACGGTGAGGGACACGCCGTCGACGGCGCGGGTGTCGCCGTAGCGCTTGTGCACGTCGGTCAGTTCGACGGCGGGCTCCGGGCCGGTACCTGCGGCGGCGGCCGTGTCGGGCCCGGTGTCCGCGGCGGCGGCCGTGCCGGGGGGTGGCGTGGGGGTGGTGGACACGTGGTTCTCCTTCACGGGTGGAACAGCGAGGCGACGAGCAGGGCGGCGAGGACCGCCAGCCCGGCGACCACGGCGGTGGAGCCGAGCCCGTAGGCGGTGTAGACGGCACGGGCACGGCGCGGGTACCGCTTCGCCGCGGGGTCGCGGCGCAGGGCGAGGCGCAGGTAGTCACGGCTGGAGGCGGCCAGGGCGGTGGCGCCGGCGGCCTGGCTCACCACCTTGTAGCCGTCCAGCGGCGGCAACGGGAGCAGCATGGCCAGCGCCTGGACGGTGCCGATGAGCAGCAGCCCGGCCAGCCCGTCGCGGGTGGCGTCGTCGACCGGGACGAACAGCCAGAGCGCGCAGAACGGCAGCAGGAACAGCAGGTTCGCCACCGCCCCGGCGACGGCGGTGAAGATCCGGTCCCGGCGGCGGGGCAGGAAGAGGTAGTTCTCCACGCTGCAGTACATGATCGGGACCGGTTTCCAGCGCAGCCCGATCTCGCCGACGGTGCCGCCGAAGCGCACGGCGACCACGCCGTGCGCCAGTTCGTGCAGAGCCGTGGACAGCCACATCAGCAGCGCGGCGCCGGTGATGAGCACCGGGTTCGCGAACGTGGCGGCGGTCCCTTCGAGCACCTCGTCCGCGCGGAGCACCAGCATCGTCTCCATGGCGAGCACGGCGGCGAGCAGCGGCAGCAGGCAGAGGGGGTGCAGCAGGAAGCCGACGGCGCGGTGCAGCCGACGGGCGGTGGCGTCGGCGTCGGCGACCATGCGCAGCGTGCCGGTGGACGGCTTCGCCTCCTCCTCCGGCGGGTCGGCGGCGGGGCCGCCCACGAGCAGGCCGCGGCTGCCGAGCAGGGTGAGCAGCTGGGTCCAGTTGCCGTCGCCGAGCCGCCGCCCGAACGCCTCCGCGTACCCGCGCCCCAGCTCGGCCAGGGTGCGGGTGCCGTCCATCCGGGAGAGCAGGTGGTGCTCCCGCGGGCCGAGTTCGAACGACCGGCCGTCGCCGGTGTTCTTCACCAGGTGGACGAAGCGGTCGCCGCGCAGCACGGCGTCGCCGAGCAGCACCCCGGGCCGCAGTTGCGGGCGGTACTCCGCGGCGGCTCCCGGCCGCGGGTGCGGGCCCGGCGCCGCCTCCGGCGCCGCGCCGCCCCCGGTCCGCTCGGCGGGCGCGGTCACGTCGCGCCTCCGGGGCCGTCCTCCCGCAGCACGCGGTGCAGCACGTGGGAGAGGTAGGCCTCGTCCCGGATGGTCACGTGCAGCCGGTTGTTCGTCATGTGCATGTACGGGGAGAGGAGGACCTTCAGGGCCCCGTCCGGGTCGGTGATGCGCTTCTCGCGCGCGCCCTTGTCGAAGCCGAAGACCAGTGCGCCGTCGGCCGCCAGTTCCCGCACCCGGTCGCGCAGTTCGCGGCAGTGCGCGGCCCAGCCGGCGAGGAAGTCGGGCAGCTTCTCGTCCTCCCCGGCGGCGAGCGCCGAACGGATCGCGCCGAACATGCGGGACAGCGACGGCGCCGTGGCCGCGTAGTTGTTCTCGTACTCCTTGTCCCCGATGAAACCCGTGCCGGGGAACGCCTTGTGCCAGAAGTGGTAGTAGTCGTCCAGGAAGTCCGCCAGGTCCTCCTCGTCGGGCAGGAAGCAGGCGGCCATCACCATCATCAGCTGCGCCGACGTGCCCAGCAGCACGGTGCGCAGGTGCAGGTTCTTGGTGCGGAAGGCGTCCAGGACCAGTTCGCTGGAGTACCGGAAGTGCCACTCGGCCAGCTCGATCCCGGCCGGGCCGCCGTACTTGGCGTACTCCGGGTCGTACGGCATGGCGTGCCGCGAGTTGTTGGGCCGCAGGTTCATCCGGCCCTCGTCGTCGGTGTACGGGCTGCGTTCGGCGTCCGGGAACTCGATGTCGAACAGCGCGTTGTAGAACTCGTTGAGGAAGCCGGTGTCCACCTCGTACAGCGCCGGGCGTTCGGCGAGGAAGGTGTCGATCGCCTCCTCGGTGCGGCGCCGCACCTCCGGCTCCGCCTCGGGCGAGGACGGCCGCACCCGCAGCCGCACGTGCGGGCCCTCCAGCCAGTAGTTGATGAAGAACCAGTTGGCGAGCAGCCCGTCGGCGTCCAGTTCCCGCACCAGCGGGCGGACGCACTGGAGCAGGAGCGGGCGGGGGTTGGCGGCGTAGAAGACGTGGGTGGCCTGCCAGGCGCCCCGGTGCTCCCCGCCGGACGCGGCCCTCGCGGCGGCGTCCGTACCGGCGGGGGCTGCGGTGCCGGAGGCGGTCACTTCGGCGTTCACGTGCGGGTCCTTCCCTCGGGGGCGGGCGCGGTCTCCAGGGCCATCTCGGCGACGTGCCGGCCGCGTCCGGAGACGGTGTGCAGGTCGTCCTCGTCGGGCAGCGCCTCGCGGAACACCACGCGCGCCTCCGCCGTGCGCAGCAGCGCCTCGAAGGCGGTCAGCGAGAGGTGGCTGTCGAAGTCGACGTACTGCGGCTTGGCGCTGGTCGCGCCGCGCCCGCCGCCGTCCGAGACGGTGGCGAACACCCGGTCGGGCAGGCGGTGCCGGCGGCGCCAGCGGTGCCAGCCGAGATACCAGTCGGCGTCGGTGACGCCGGGTCCGCGCAGCGGGAGCGCCGAGGCGGGCGCGCTCCAGCTGCGCCGGCTGAGCACCACGCTGCCGTGCCGCACGCGGGGGCGCGTGGTCACCCCCTCGTCCGGCTCGCCCGGCGGGACGCCGCCCCAGACGTCGAGGCGGGTCATGGAGGTCGGGGAGAGCAGCAGCAGGGTGCGCGGGATCTCCGGGAGCGCCAGCGGGACCAGGTAGCCGAGGTAGACGGGGATCACCTCGCGGTCCAGGCGGGTGGAGCGCAGGACCAGCCGGTCGGCGTCGGCGTCGTGGACGATGTACAGGTCGTCCAGGTGCAGCCGGTGTTCCTCGGGCACGCCGCCGGTCTCGCCGGGGCACACGATCTCGTAGTCCAGCAGCCGGTCGTGCAGGTTGAGGTTGCTGGTCACCGGGCCGCCGGTGATCTCTGCGAAGACCGCGCCGTCGGGCGCGAGCCGCCGGGTCTCCTCGCGCAGCCGGTCCGCGAGCCCGTCGAAGCAGTGCGTGAAGCGGCTGAACGGGAACGACAGGCCGCCGTAGGAACGGTTGAGGACGACGAGCGGGTCGCCGGGCCGCTCGGCGAGCTGCACGTGGTGGCTGAGCGGCGCGAACGCCGGGGCCACGCCGTCGAGTCCGCCGGCGACGGCGTCGAGGAGGCCCTCGCCGATCTCCACCTCGGCGACGCCCGAGCCGGCCGCTGACGCGCCGCTGCGCTCCCACACCTCGCGCATGCCCTCGAAGAAGGTCTGCCGGGCGGTGTCGAGCGCCTTGATGCGGGGCAGCCCGAGCCAGTTCTCCTCCGGCACGTACCGGCCTTCGGCGTCGAACGTGCTGCGCTTGGCGGTGAAGGAGATGTACTGGTCGAAGAAGTCCTCGTGGAAGTCGTGGACCAGCTTGAGCAGGTCGTCGCACCGCCCGCCCTGGCCGAAGCGGGCGGTGAAGAAGCCCTGGAACGTCAGGCGTTGCGGCAGCGTCACGTCGAAGGCGGGCAGCGCGCGCTCCACGTCCCGCAGCGGCTCCCCGGCGATCCGGCTCCAGGCGGCCAGGTCGCAGCCGGACGGCGCGACCGGGGCGGCGTCCTCGTAGAGCACGGTCTGCGGGACGCGCGGCTCCCCGGCGCCGAGCCCGCGCTGGATCGCGGCCAGCGAGTCCCGCAGTTCGGCGAGCAGCGTGCGACGCCGCGCCGGCGTCGCCCCGGCGAACTCGTCGATGCGGGCGAGCGGTCCGGCCAGGTCGTCCGCGAGGCTGTCGGCCCAGTCGCGGTCCAGACCGCGCAGGGAGGCCTGGAAGGCGCGCAGCGGGTCGGTGTCGTGCACGCCGATGCGCAGGCAGGGCACCTGGAGCATGCCCAGGTCGAGGAGGGCGGCCAGGTAGCGGTCCACGTCCTCGGCGGTGGCGTCCGGCTCCTCGTCCGCGAGCAGGCCGCCGAGTTCGCCGTAGCGGATCTCCGGGCGGCGCTCGAAGAAGGCCAGCATCCTCTCCAGCGCGCCGCTGCGGCGGAGGAAGAACAGCCGGTCCTTGACGCTGTCGAAGGTGACGGCGGTGTCGTCGTCGCCGGTGGTCACCCAGCGGCGGACGTAGCGGACGCGGTCCTCGTCGTGGCCCCAGCCGGAGGCGAGCGTCACGGGCAGCCCGTCGCGGCGTTCGGGGTCGTCGAGCACGGTCTGCGCCACGCGGCCGAGGGCGACGACGTTGAGCCGGGTGTGGCTGGTCCACACGTCGTCCACCCGGATCTGCAGAGGGTCCGCCCCGTCCGCCCCGTCGTCCCGGGGGCCGTCGGTGAACTCGCCCAGCGCGAGGCCGGTGAAGGTGGAGAACGGGCTGGTCTTGCAGGCGGTGCGGTAGAGGTAGGCGAGGAGGGAGCGCTCGATCTTCCGGTGGCGCTTCTCCGCGCCCTTGTCGCGGCTGCCGTCGGCGCGGACGGGCGGACCGGCGGCGTAGCCGTCGACCTGGGCGTCCAGGGAGGGCGAGGCGAGCAGCAGGCCGCCGGCCAGGCGGCGTTCGCCGGCCAGGGCGCGCAGTTCCGTGCGGGTGCGGTCGAGTTCGCCGGCCAGCACCTCGGCGCCGTCCGCCGTACGGGCCACCAGGTGGCGGCGGTCGGCCAGCCAGGCGGTCAGCTTCTCGGCCACCCGCGCGTCCAGTCCGGCGACGAGCGCGACGGCCGCCTCCGGGTCGTGCGGCAGGCGGTTGTTGAAGAGTTCGCGGCGCAGTTTCAGCAGCCGGCGCCGCACGCCGCCGTCCTCGCAGCCGCCCACCAGATCGTGCAGCAGGTCGCCGACGGCCTCCCCGGCCGCGCGGGACCGCGTCGAGGCGTCCAGCACCTCGTCGGCCCACTGGCGGCTCCCGGGGCAGCGCAACCGCTGCACGGTCTCCACGGGCAGGCCGGCGACCCGGAGCACGAACGGGCGGTGGAACAGCTCACCGGTCACGCCGGTCTCCTCCTGGTTCGGTTCCCGGGTCGCTTCCCGGGTCTGAGCGGTGGACATGCGGCCGTCACGCGATCTCGAAGTGGAAGGCGGCGGGTTCGGGCCGTTCGTGGCCGATCATCATGATCAGCAGCGGCGCCTCGTCGGTGCCGGCCAGGCCCAGTTCGTCGGTGTAGGAGACGTTGTCGAAGCCGAGCGCCACACCGCAGCCGAGGTCCAGCGCGGCGGCCGCGGTGTAGACGGCCTGGGAGACGGCGCCGACGGTGGCGCCGACCAGCCGGTAGCCGCGGTCGCCGACCGCGTCCAGCACGGCGTGCGTGCGGACGGTGGGCACCAGCACGGCGCCGGCCTGCTCCAGGTTGTAGTTGGACAGGAAGTAGTTCTCCTGGAGGAAGGAGCCGGGCTTCCCCTCGCGCACCGGCCGCAGCCCGCCGGCCTCCGGGTCGTACAGGTAGCTGCCGGGCGCGACGTCCTCGACGTGGTTGACGAAGACGAAGGTGCGGGCCAGCCGGACCGGCGAACCGCCGCCGGGGCCGCCGGAGCAGTCGCCGCCGAGGCGGGCCCCGGCGTCGGCCGCCGCGAGGGTGGCGGCGAGCTGGTCGGCGGTCACCGGACGCCGGGCGTCGAACCGGCCGAAGCTGCTGCGGCGGCGGCGCAGCGCGGTCCGCACGTCGGCCTCGAGCGGGCGCGGCGCGGGCAGCGGCCGCAACGCGGCGGAGGCGTCGGGGGCGTGCGCCGCCGCGGACTCCAGCGCGCCGGGCGCGGGGCGGTCCTCCGCGCGCCCCAGCGTGGCTTCGTGCATCGCGCGGACGTCGTCGAAGGCCAGCAGGCGACGGGACTTCTCGACGTCCCGGTGGCGTACGGCGGCCGGTGCGGGAGCGACGCGCGGCGTGCGCGCCTGCGGCCCGGCGTCCGGGTCGGAGTCCTCGGTGCGCCGCCAGCGCAGCGGCACCACCGCGAACACGCCCTCCGCGTCGCCCTCGACGCCCAGCAGCCGCGCCATCCGCTCCTCGTCGAACCACAGCAGCGGCTCCACCTCCAGGCCGCGGGCCCGCGCCCAGATGCGCCACGTCTGCACCAGCGCACCGAGGTCCATGGACACCACGTGGAAGCAGAAGTTGTTGTACTTGAACGCGTTCTGCCAGTACTTCACGCCCAGCACGAGGTAGTGGTCGGCGTCCGCGCCCGGGGCTCCGTCGCCGCCGAGGGCGGCCCGCACCTCGCCGGTCACGTCCCCGGTGAGCAGGCGGTGCATCGCGTGGTGCCGGGTGGAGTAGTAGTGCAGCCCGGGGGTCACCGGGCCGCTCGTGCCGGAGACCCAGTGGATGCTCACCGGGTACAGGCCGCCACCGGAGGCGGAGCCGCGCGACCAGTTGGCCAGCGGGTAGAACGGCAGCGCGTTCAGGTCGGTGTTGGCCTGCACCGCCAGTCGCCGCCCGGTCAGCCCGTAGGAGTCCCGCAGCATGCCGGACAGCGCGTCCAGGTCGAACCCGTCGTCCGGACCGGCCGGTTGCGCTGCCGCCAGGCCCCGGTCGACGTGCGCGTCCGCCGGGTAGCCGCCGGCGGGCAGCGGCAGCCGGTCCACGCCGGGGTAGTGCTTGCCCTTGCGCGGGCCGTCCGCCCAGTCGGGCACGAAGTCCGCGGGGTCCATCGGGACCCGGCCACGATGGAGGATCGCGGTGGCGTAGTCATGGGCGAGACCCACGGGTGCTCCTTGCTGCTCGTGGTCGGGCCCTGCGGGGCGCCGAGGGGGTCGGACGGTCAGGGGAAGGGGTGCGGGGCGGGGTTGAGGTCGTCGGGCGTCAGGTCCTTCTCGCGCAGTCCGGCCTCGCGCAGCGCGGTGCGCAGCCGGGGCATGCCCAGCGCGCGCTGCCGGGTCCAGCCGAAGTCGATGGGCAGCAGCCCGGGCACCAGGACGCTGACCGTCCGCAGGCCGAGCCGCCGCTGCTCGGGCATGGTCTGGTCGACGACCACCACGTCGAAGCCCTCGGCGGTGACCGCCTTCACGCAGGTGAGGAGGTCCTCGCGCAGGTCGTCGGCGACGGTCGGCACCGACCCGTCGCCGTACAGGTCGGCCATGCTCCGCCGCGCCGGGCGCGGTGCGCCGGGGCGGCCGAGCAGGAAGTCGGCGTGCCGGCCCATCTCGGGGATGCCGTACGCCAGGGGATGGTCGTGCAGCGCGGCGACGCGGTGGAAGTCCGTGGTCATGGCGCGCAGCCGTTCCTCCTCCCGCTCGGTGCGGCCCTGGAGGTTGACGGCGTCGGTGGCGATCTCGCAAAGCGCCGCCGCCAGCGCCGCCTCGGGGTCCAGCCCGGCGCCCGCGCCGAAGCACATCCGGCCCAGGCCGCCGTCGTGGCGGAGCGCGACTCCGGTGACGACCGGCACGGGGAAGGTGATGCGGGTGTCGAAGAAGCGCGCCTCGTAGCCGTACATCTCCAGCCGGTCGACCATGTGCCGGGTCGCGGCGCTGCCGCTGGTCGCGGGGTCGATCTCGGGCAGGGCCGCGCGCCCGTACCAGCTGAGGAGGAAGGCGTCCCGTTCGACGACCTCCATCAGCCCGAAGTAGACGGCCTCCTCCAGCGCGCCGCCGGAGGCGCAGCCGTTGGAGCTCTCCTGCACGAAGCGGTTCTCCAGCCCCGGCGCGTGGTAGTACGTCAGCACCTCGGGCACGAGCAGCGGGCGCTCGTCGCGCAGCGACCAGCCCCACACCCACGGCACCTCGCGGTCCGTGGTGAAGGGGGTGATGTGCGGGTTGGCGCGGTGGAAGTCCTCGGAGTAGAGACCGCACACCCGCGGGTCGACGGCCGGCACCCCACGGGCCCGCAGACCGTCCAGCGAGTCGCGCACCGACGCCGTACGGGCCCGCGCGCGCATGCCCGCGTACCGCTCCAGCCCCTCCAGGACACCGATGCGCATGCTGGTGCCGAAAGTGTCGTCGTGGCCGCCCCAGAAGGTCTCGCGCAGGTAGTCGCCCGAACGCATGGAGAAGCAGCCGATGGTGGCCGAGGTCGAGGTGGACGACACGTCGTGCACGATCGACGGTCCCAGCGAGCCGCACACCGGGTTGGCGTAGGGCTCCACGGGCAGCGCGTACTCCCCGATGCCGCGCACCCGGAACGAGCCGGGCGACTTCTTGGGCGCGGGCCGGAGCGCGAGCGTCGCCGCCTCGGCGGTGTCCGCCTCCGGACGGGCGCAGCGCGGGCACTCGGGGTCGGGCACCAGCGAGTGGCGGCGCACGGTGAGGCTTTCCAGGTCCAGCACCTGCACCCGGGCGTAGGGGTCGTCGGGCGACGGGGCCGGCCCGGTGGCGAGGCCGGTCACCAGGGCGGCGACGGCGGCCGCCGCGTACGGGGTGCCGTACGGCGACTCGCCCGCGGCCCGGGTGCCGCCGCCGATCTCCAGCGCCTCCCGCAGCGTGACGGACCGTACGGCCTGCCAGCGCCGGGCGAGGCACTGCGGGCAGGCGGGCGCGCCGGGGGCCGGGCCCACGACGACCTGCCGCCCGTACACGTGCACCGGCAGCGGCACGGCGGCCGGCGTGTCGGCGCCCGTGCCGGGGACGGGGTGGGCGACCGCGTCCGCCGCACGGCCGGCCGGGCCGTCGGCGGCGAACGCGTCGGCGACGCCGAGCGGCGCGACGGTGACCGGCGCCCGGCAGCCCAGCTCCGCGAGGGCCGGGCCGAGGGCCGCGGCGAGCGCACGGCAGGACCGGTCCCACGGGGCGTCCGGGACGGCTGCCCGGGACGCCGGCGCGTCGGCGACGTCAGCGCTGGGCACGGGCACCGTCCTCCGGGCCGCCGGTGAGCAGGACGCGGGCGGTGTGCACGCCCGCGGTGCGCAGGTCGGCGGGGGTGGTGGGGACGTGCAGCACGTCGCGGCCCGCGGCGCGGAGCCGGTCGAGCACGGTGTCCCAGTCGGTGTCGGGGGCGTCGGCGGGCAGCTCCGGGTCGCCCTCGACGACGAGCGTGCCGGGGGCCAGGTCGGGCACCAGCGGGTCGCCCAGGTCGACGTCCCCCTGCTCGCCCGCCGCATCGCCCGCGGCCTCGTCCCCCACGAGCTGGGCCTGCCCGAGCAGGTCGCGCAGCGCGGCGCAGGCCGCGGCCTCGCGGTTCAGGTCGCAGCCGACCGCCCAGCGCGCACCGTCCGCCTCGCGGGCCAGCACCACGTGGGCCGAGGAGTGGGCGCTCTCGCCGAGGTCGAGCAGTTCGGCGTCGACCCCGATGGTGGCGGCGGTCTTCCGCAGGAACACCAGCTCCGGGTCGGCCTGTGCGACGGCGTCCCCCTCCGCTTCCCCGGCCGGGGCCGTCGTGCCGCTCTCGACGGCCAGCAGGGTCGGCCGGGCGGCGCCGCGCAGGGCGCGCAGCAGCGCGTCGTGGGCGAGCGCCGACAACAGGCCGGTGCCCGCCGCCTCCTGCGGGGTGGCGCCCGCGCCGGCGCCCGCGCGGGTCGCCGGGTGGACGCGGGTGCGGTTGTGCGGACCGAACGGCCGTACCGCCGCGGCGGGAACGCGTACCGGCTCCTTGGTGAGCAGCGACGACGCCGCCACCTCCCCGTCGCCGACGAGCGCGGGCGGCACCACGTGCTCGACGTAGACGGCCGCCGCCGCGTACAGGGCGCGGGTCCGGGCACCGGCCAGGTGGTGCACGTCGAAGGCGGCGATGCGGCGCTTCCCGCCCGCGCCGAGCGGCAGTTCGACCCGGCTGAGCTTGAGCGGGGTCTGCGTCAGGTCCTCGTCGTCGAAGCGCGTGAACACGCCCGCGTGCGGCCGTACCAGGGCGGTACCCAGGGCGTTGAGGTCCTCGACCGTCTGCTCGGCGTCCCGCGCGGTGGCGACGGTCGCGGTGCGCGGCAGCGCCAGCCCTTCGGCGAGCACCCGGGCGGCCCCGGTCTCCCCGGCGGCGTCCGGCGGCTCCGCTTCCGGCGTGCAGACGCGGCAGCGCGGGTGCGGGCGCAACGGCTCGGCGACCACGTCCAGCGACTCCAGTTCCTGGAGGAGGATCTGGCCGTCCGTCTCCGCGCGCAGCGCACCGGTGGTGAGGCGGAACACCTCGTAGCCGAGCAGGTTGCCGGTCATGGCGGCGACGGGCCCGTGCAGGCCGCCCCCGGCGACCGGTTCGCGCGGCGCGACCACACCCGCGATCACGCTCCACGTCTCCGCGGCGGCGTCCGCGTCGGTCGCCGCGCCCAGCCGCAGCAGCGCGCAGCCGAGGCAGCCCGTGCCGCCCGGGCGGCTGACCGGCCCGGTGACGGCACGGTCGCCGAAGGTCCAGGACGGCAGCAGCGTCCGGCCGTCGGGCACGCCCTCGGCCAGCAGCCGGTGGGCGAGCGGCGCGGCGCCGTCGCCGGTGACGACCACGACGTCGTAGCCCTCCAGCGCCGCCCAGTCGCGCGGCTCCGTCTCCAGGCGGTCGACGCGCGCGGGGCAGCCGCCCTCGGCCAGTGCGCGTTCCTCGGCGCCGACCTCGGCCGACGCCTCCTGCACGGCGATGTGGGCGCAGCCGTTGCGGAGCAGGCTGACGGCGCACCAGCGGGCGACCGGGCCCCGGCCCAGCACCGCGACCCGCGCCTCGCGGAAGCGGCGGAAACGCGCGGGCGCGCCGCCGGTGTAGTGGTCGATGTAGGCGATCTGCGGCGCGAACCGTTCGGCCGCGGCGGGATCGGGAACGTGCGCCGCGACGTCGTCGTCCTCCTCGGGGACGCTGCGGGCGAAGCCGCGGTCGTACAGCCGGTCCACCAGGCCGGCGGCCATGGCCCGCTGGGCGTCGGGGAAGCCCTGGCAGATGTCGGCCAGGCTGTGCCGGCCGTTCAGGTGCGGGACGAGCAGCGAGGCGAACCGGTACGCGGTCCGGCCGGTGAGGTGGAAGCCTCCGTCGGCGTTGTGGAACAGCACCCCGCCGGGCGTCTCGGTGAAGAGCACGTCGCGCCGGATACGGGGTCTGGTGCCGGCGAGGGCCTCGAACGCTGCTGCCATCTGGTCACACCTTCTGTGCGTGTCTGCGAGTCGGTCGGTGTCCGTGGGGGCCGGCGGTGCCGTGCGTGCGGACGGCGTGCCGCGCGAAGGAGCGGACGAGCGCGTGCATCCGGTACGGGCCGGGCGGCCCGTCCTCCAGCAGCCCGGCGTCCGCGAGGTGGTCCAGGAGGGTCGCCGCCTCCTCGGCGGCGTCCGCGTCGAAAACGGCGGCCGCGTCGTCCGCACGGAACCCGTCGGTGTCCGCGCCGTCGAGCGACCCGAGGCGCAACAGCGCCTCCGCGCACGGCTCTTCGAGCCGGCCGAGGGCACCGGTGAGCACCTCGCGGACGGACATGCGGGAGTCGCCGGGCAGCGAGAGGCGGCCGACGGGGTCCTCGGCGAGCCAGTCGGCGGCGTCGGCGAGGGGGAGCCCGGGCCGGGTGGAGAGCCAGGCGGTGGTGATGCGGAGCGCCAGCGGGAAGTGGCCGCAGGCCGCGGCGAGCCGGTCGGCCGCCTCCGGTTCGGCGTTGACGCGCGTAGCGCCGAGTACCGCACGCAGCAGCGCGCGCGATTCGTCGGAGACGAACGCGTCCAGACGGTGGACCCTGCCGCCGTGCGTGGCGATCAGTCCGGCGAGCCAGCGGCGGCTGGTGACGAGAGCGGCGTCGTCGGAGTCGGCGGGCAGCAGCGGCCGTACCTGATCGGCGTCCACCACGTCGTCGAGCACCAGCAGAACGGGGCCGCTGCGTCTGAGCCGGGCGGCGGCGATCTCGGCGGCCGCCTCCTCGGCGCTGCGCGCCGCGCCGTCCGGACCCACCATGCGCACCAGCAGCCGGCCGCCCGGGTAGCGGTCCCGCACCAGGTGGGCCACCTGCCGGGCCAGCGCCGTCTTGCCGATGCCGGGCGCGCCGCAGACCAGCAGGGTGGCGGGGTCGTCGCGGACGCCGGTGAGGTGCTCCGTCATCGCGGCCAGGTGCGCCGCCCGTCCCGCGAACGAGGGCACGCCCGCCACCTCGGACACGGCGGACGGCACGGCGGGCACCGTGACCTGCTCGCGCGCGGGGCTCCCCGTGGGGGTGCTCGCGCCCGGCGCGGCGTCCTCGCCGTGGTCCGCTACGGACTCCGCGGCCTCTCCCGTCGCGGCTCCGGCGGGGGCGGCGGCCGCCTCCGCGGCCGGGCCCGGCGTGCCGGTCGTGCCCTCCGCGCCGGCCTCCGGGGCCGGCGTTCCGGCCCCGGCGGGCAGCGCGAGCCGGCTCGCGCCGGGCCGGTGGCCGCGGGTCTGGCCGGGCACGGTCGCCCGGGTCAGCACCGCCCGCTCGCGCGGCTGCGGCGCGTCCAGCTCGTCGCCCCGCAGGATCGCCAGCTCCAGACGTTGCAGCGCCGGCGACGGGTCCACGCCCAGCTCGTCCAGCAGGTATCCCTTGATGGACCGGTACTCCGCCAGGGCCTCGGCCTGCCGGCCCGAACGGTACAGCGCCTCGATGAGCTGCTCCCGGAACCGTTCGTGCGCGGGGAACGCGCGGGTCGCACTCCACAGTTCGACGAGCGCCTGCCCGTACCGGCCGAGCAGCAGCTCCAGGGTGCAGGCACGTTCCACGGTGCGCAGGCGTTCCTCGGTCAGCCGCGGCACCTCGTCCCGGTGCAGCACGTCCGAGGGCACGTTGGCCAGCAGCGAACCCTGCCAGAGCGAGAGGGCGTCCTGGAGGGCGTACAGCTCGGCCTCCGGATCGTCCGTCAGCCCGGCCGCCGCCCGCACCCGCTCACGGAACGCGAGCAGGTCGAGCGTGTCCGGATCGGCGGTGATGCGGTACCCGCCCGGCACCGCGTCGATGGGGGTTTCCGTCACCCCGTGCTTGGTGAACAGCCGTCGCAGGCGCAGCACACAGGTCTGGAGCGCCGCCTTCGCCGTCGCCGGCTGGTCCGGGCCCCAGATGGTGCGCTGCAGGTAGCCGGCGGACACCACCGAGCCCGCCTGCAGCAACAGGGTGGCGAGCAGGATCGTCGGCTTGGACGGTTGCAGGACGACGGCGTCGTTCCCGTCGGTGAGGGTCAGCGGTCCGAGAAGCTGGAACCGCATGGCCTTTACTGCCAGCCGTTGACGTTCTTGCAGACCACGTCCGGCATCGCACCGGCCGAGGGCAGGACGCCCGTCAGGCCGGAGCAGACGTCGTCCACGACGGACTGCGAGACGGAGACCTCGCCCTGAAGGTGCTGCGGCGACGGGGGCGTTACAACGGGGGACGCCGCCGCAGCACCGGCTGACAGGGAGAACAGTGCCGCGGTGAGCACCGACAGAACCGCGCCGCGCCCCCGTCCGGCGCGAGTCGAACGCTGCCCGTCCGTCGTGCTGGATGTGGTCTGTGCACCCATCACTGTCCCCTCGAACTGCTGGTCTCAGGTCTGCACCGGTCCGTCCCGGCGGGAGAAGAGGATCTTCGTCCGGCCGACCGGCGCAACAGACCTTGCCAGCTGGGGCCGTGAGGGCCCATACGGCGACGTGTCAGGTTGCTGCATCCGTGAAGCAGGTTCTTGCCAGCGCTTACATGCATGAAAGGGCCCCTCACATCTGCATCCATAGCCCTAGACGCAAACATCAAGGCGCCCTAGACTTCTTGTCGGGCCTGACGAGCGGCACCGCGACGAAAGGGGACCACCATGACCCTCAGCTCGGAGAAGGTCGTCGCCCGGCGCGTACCCGAAGGGTGGCAGCTCAGCGCCGATGGCATCGAACCCTTCTTCACCCGCCGCCTCGAGGGCGCCCTCGAACGGGCCCGCGAGGAGATCGCCCTGGCGCGCGACGTACCGCCCGACTCCCTGCTCCCCGTCCTCACGTACGCGCTCGGCGACGCACTCGACCGCGCCCGGCGCACCACCGTGCAGGCGCAGGTGGACCTGCACAGGGCACAGCTCAAGGTGTCGTCACACCTCCGCTGGATGGCGGCGAGCCTCCGCGACGCCGGCCTCACCGGCCGGGACGCCGCCCGGGTACTGAACGTCTCCCCGCAGCGCTTCTCCCAACTCCTGCACAGCGAACGCCCCCAGTGCCCCGACCCGTCCTGCGTCACCTGCCACCCCTGACACCGGCCGGCCACCGGGCCCACACACGCCGGAGGGCACCTCGCAAGCGAGGGGCCCTCCGGGATGCCGGCACGCCACGCGGGGGCGTCCCCTGTGCGCCCCCGGGTGGCGTGCGGGCCGCCGGTGTCACCAGGTGAGGGCGTCGTCCCTCGACTGCTGCCAGTAGGAGACCCTGAGGGTGTCGTCGACGTGCACGCCCTTCGCGGGCAGCGCCGGGTGGGCGGGCGCGAGGCCGTCCCAGGAGCCGGAGCGGTCCTGGAAGTGGACGGCCAGGCTCTTCTCCGTACGGCCGTGCGTGCCGGTGCCGTCGGCGGCGGAGGTGGTGATCGAGGCGTAGCCGGACTCGCCCGGCGAGAGAGTGACGACGGCCTGCGGCTTGGACGACTCGATGACCGGCGGCACGGACTGGGCCTCGCCGAAGCGGACGGCCGGGTAACCGTAGAGGTGGCAGGTCTTGCTGCCGGTGTTCGTGACGGTGAGCAGCACGTGGTTCAGGGGGCGGCGTACGGGGGTGGCGACCGTCTTGGTGCCGGAGCCGTGGCAGGTGACCGCTCCGCTTCCGTTCGTGGCGGTGCTCGTGCCGTTCCCGCCCTTCCCGTCCTTCCCCTCCTCCCCGTCCTTGCCGGAGGCCGCGGAGTCCTTGCCCTCGCCCGGTTCCGTACCGCCGGGTGCGGACTCGTCGCCCTCCTCGGCCCAGAAGCCGGAACCATCGGACTCGGAGGCGGAGGACGAGGAGGAGACGTGCGCCGAACCGTCGTCCTCGACGCCCGAGCCGTCGCCGCACGCGGTGAGCGAGAGGGCGGCGAGCACGCCGGTCGCGGCGGCGGTCAGGAGGCGGGTACGGGAGCTCCGGATGGCGGTCATGTGGCTGTTCCCCTTCGATGGCGCGGTGGGTGTGATGCTTTGATGACCGGAGCGTGCGGGCTGACCTGTCCCCGTCGCCACGCCTGCCGGGCAGCCGGGGACACTGGAACGGAAGAACGGGCTCTGATCAGGGGAAACGCGCGAAGCCTGGAACGCGGGAACGGGACGCGCCGGGTGCTGTACCGGGAGGGGAACCACGTTGTCAGGGGCGAAGGACGGAGCAGGGCACGCCGGAGCGGCGGGCACCGCCGGGGAGGCGGACGCGTTCGCGCGCATGCTGCGGGGGCTGAAGGAGCGGTCCGGGCTGAGCTACGGCGCGCTCGCCCAGCGACTGCACATGAGCACGTCGACGCTGCACCGCTACTGCAACGGCAGCGCGGTCCCGGCCGAGTACGCGCCGGCCGAGCGGCTGGCGCGTAAGTGCCGGGCGACGCCGGAGGAACTGGTACAGCTGCACCGCCTCTGGATCCTCGCGGACGCGGCACGGGGCCGGAAGGGGCCGGGGCAGGCCGCCGCGGGCGCCACGACCGAGGCCGCCGCGGGCACCGGAGACGGGAAGCCCCCGCCGGGGCGGGAGCCCGCCGCGGAGGGACCGGCTCCCGTCGCATCCACCCCGGGCGGCGTACGCGACGAACCGGACGGCGACGAACCGGTCGTCAGCAGTACCGGCCCCTCCGCGCCCGTACGGCTCCGCAGGCGCCCCGCCGTGCTCGCCTCCGTCGCCGCGGTGGCCGTGCTGGGGGCAGTCGTGCTCGCCGTGGACCTGTCGTCGTCCACCGGCGGCGACAGCGGGAAGCGGAAACCTGCCGGGAACGGCACGGACACCGCCCGGGCGGGCGGGGAACGGCCCTCCACCTCCGCCTCCCCGTCGCGCGGCGGGAAGTCCGGCAAGCCGTCAGCCCCGCCCTCGGCGTCCGCCACCCGGGACACCGACGACTCCGCGGAGCAGCCCGGAGGCGTACCACTCAAGGTCTCCACCCGCCCGTACGTCTACAAGAACCCGTGCAGTCAGCACTTCCTCGTGGACAGCGAGCCCGAGCAGGTCGGCCCGCCCGCCGGCGAACAGGACGCGCCGCGCTGGGCCGCCGCCTACGGCGCGGTCCCCTCCGGGGAGCAGCGCGTGGCCCTCACGGTGCAGGGCACGGGGAGCGAGACCGTCGTACTGGAGGCGCTGCACGTACGCGTCGTCACCAAGGGCGCCCCGGTGGCCTGGAACGACTACTCGATGGGCGTCGGCTGCGGCGGCAACGTCGCCACCAGGTCGTTCGAGATCGACCTCGACGACGGCAGCCCGACGGTCACCGGCAGG
This sequence comes from Streptomyces hazeniae, assembly GCF_031845485.1. Classification (NCBI taxonomy): domain Bacteria; kingdom Bacillati; phylum Actinomycetota; class Actinomycetes; order Kitasatosporales; family Streptomycetaceae; genus Streptomyces; species Streptomyces hazeniae. Next base: position 369 of record NZ_JAVREQ010000010.1, on the reverse strand, counting down.
AACGGGCAGCGCGACTTCCCGTACAAGGTCAGCGAGTCCGACCCCGAGGTCTTCTACGTCGACGCCCGCACCAAGGCGCACGACGTCCGCTGGGACCTCTCCCTGGACTGGTCCAGCGGCGGCCGCCGCGGGACGGTGCACGTCGAGAACGGCAGCACCCCCTTCCGCACCAGTGCCAACGCGGGCCGCCCGGGCTACGACTACCCGCTGGGCGGCAGCGAGTGGGTCGAGCGGACGGAGGGCTAGGGCCTGTCCGGCGGATCATGTGACTGTCGGGTCGATGGCTCGTTGTGCTCGGCATGGGGCGGGGTGATCTGAGTAATGCGGAGTGGGCCCGACTGGAGCCGCACTTACCGACGACGGGGCGTC